>CAYUIL010000166.1:0-3849 GCA_964444715.1 uncultured Pirellulales bacterium
TACAATTTTTTTCAAACTATAATCCGCTCGGCAATCTGCTCAGGCACCTTCTCGTAGCTGCACGGCTCCATCGTAAACATGCCCCGCCCGGCAGTTACGCTTCTTATCTCGCTGGAATACCCAAACATCTCCGACAAAGGCACCATAGCATCAATTGTCCGCATCTTAGCGTGGATTTTGCTGCCCGTAATAAACCCCCTCTTGGCCAACAAACCGGCCTGCACCACCCCAAAATTGGCCTCTGGAACGATTACCTCAAGCCGCATAACCGGCTCCAAAAGTACCGGCCCGGCCTTTGCAAGCACACTCTTAATTGCAACCGCAGCCGCCTGCTCAAATGCAATATCCGATGAATCCACGGTATGGTAAGAGCCGTCAATTAACGTAACCCTAAGCCCCATAACGGGATAGCCCGCCAAAGTACCGGTCCCAAGGGCATCTTTGACTCCCTTTTCGACCGCCCCCACATACTCCCGTGGTACCCTATCACCCCCGGCCTCGTTTTCAAACCCTATCTCTCGGCTCCAATGCCCATCCTCAGTCAACATCGGCTCCACACACAAAACAACGTGCCCATACTGCCCCCTGCCCCCGGTCTGACGGACAAACCTGCCTTCCGCTTCCGCAGGCCTTGTAATCGCCTCCTTATAAGCCACCCTCGGCCTGCCCACCCTGATGTCCAGCCCTTTTTCTCTCATCAGTTTGTGCTGCAGAATTTCCAGGTGAAGCTCCCCCATCCCGCTGATGACCATTTGCCCGGTCTCGTGGTCAACCTTCGCTTCAAAGGTGGGGTCCTCCCGCCGCAACGCTACGAGTGCATCGGCCAGCTTACTCTTGTCCGCAGATGTTCGCGGCTCTACCGACATACTGATGACCGTCTGCGGAAATTTTATGCTCGCCAGCAATACCGGCTTCTTCGGGTCGCAAAGCGTGTCCCCGGTGAACGTATGCTTCGGCCCAACCACCGCCACTATGTCCCCCGCGCGGGCCTGCTCTAAAATCCTGCGGTCGTTGGCGTGCATCTCGAATATCCGCGTGATATTCTCCCGCCTGTCTCTCGTCACATTCAGCACCCTGCTGCCCGACTTCAGCGTCCCCTGGTATATCCTCAGAAAATTCAGGTCCCCGTGTGAGTCGCTGATTATCTTAAAGGCAAACGCAACAAGACCGCCGGCCGGGTCGCACTTGACGGTAACCTTCTTCTCCTCGTCATCCGGCTTATGACCAACAATCGCGGGCCTGTCCAATGGCGACGGCAAATACGACACAACCCCGTCCAGCAGCCGCTGCACCCCGATATACTGCAAAGCCGACCCGCAAAACACGGGCTGTAATCTGCCCGCCAATGTTCCCTTCCTTATCGCCCCTTCTATAATCGCCGCCTCCACAGGCTTGTCGTGGACGTATTTGTCCATCATTTCTTCATCGAACTCAGCGGCGTGCTCAAGCATATCGTGCCTGGCCTGCTTCACTGCCCTGTGATATTCAGCGGGAATTTCAATCTCCTCGAAGCTCGCCCCCAGTTTATTCACATCGAAAATAACCGCGTGCATCCTGACCAAATCTATTACCCCGGTAAAACTGTCCGCCGCCCCTATCGGAAGCTGCACAACAAGCGGATTGGCAACAAGTTTTTCCCGGATGCTATCGACGCTCATTTCAAAATCGGCGCCCACCTTGTCCATCTTGTTGATAAAGCACAAACAGGGCAGCCCGTATTTCTGTCCCTGTCGCCATACCGTTTCGCTTTGCGCCTGCACCCCTTCGCTGCTGTCGAAAACAACCACGGCGCCGTCGAGCACTCGCAGCGACCTTTCGACCTCGGCCGTAAAATCCACATGACCGGGCGTGTCAATCAGATTGATTTCGGCACCCCCCCACGGAAATTTTGTCGCCGCCGAAGTAATGGTAATCCCCCTCTTTTGCTCCTCCTCCAGATAGTCCATCACCGCCGTGCCGTCGTGGACCTCGCCCATCTTGTAGGTCTTGCCGGCATAATAGAGAATCCGCTCCGTCACCGTCGTCTTGCCGGCGTCAATATGAGCGATAATCCCTATATTGCGTATTTTCTTCAGTTCGTCAAACATCGCCTCAACTCACCGCCCCTCTTCGGGGGAATAGGTATAAAAAAACTGCCACGGTTTTCTGCCGCAAGGCACCGTGGCAGTTCAAAATCCCTTTGTTACCACGCGAAATGAGCAAACGCCTTGTTGGCCTCCGCCATCTTGTGGACGTTCTCCCTCATCATCATCGCGCCGCCCCTGCCGTTATAGGCCTCCACAAACTCCGCCGCCAGCCGTTCGCACATCGGCTTGCCCTTCGCCTTCCTGGCTGCCTCAAGTATCCACCGTATCGCGAGCGACTGCTGACGCCTCGAGCTTACCTGCATCGGCACCTGGTAACTTGCGCCGCCTACTCGCTTGCTGCGAACCTCAATCATCGGCTTGACGTTGTTCACCGCCTTTTCAAAAACCTCAATCGGCGGCACGGCCTTCTCCTTCTCGGCTATGATGTCCATCGCCCCGTAGAATACATGCTGCGCAACGCTCTTTTCACCCTTCAGCATCAAACAGTTGATAAACTTCCCGGCCAGCTTGCTGCCGTATTTCCCGTCGGGCTTCAACTGCTCTTTCGATGCCGTCGCTTTCTTGGCCATTCTTTTATTCCCCGCTGCCTCGTATCCAAATCATAACAGTAGATTATTTTCCTCTCTTGGCGCCGTATTTGCTTCTGCCCCGCCTGCGGTTTGCCACCCCGGCACAATCCAGCACGCCGCGAATAATGTGGTAACGCACGCCCGGCAAATCCCGCACCCTGCCGCCCCGTATCATTACCGTGCTGTGCTCCTGCAGGTTGTGGTCTATCCCCGGTATATAGGCCGTAACTTCTTTGCCGTTGGTCAAACGAACACGCGCAATCTTCCGCAAAGCGGAATTGGGCTTCTTCGGCGTCATCGTCCGAACAATCAGACAGACACCTCTTTTCTGAGGCGAACCGCTTATATCAGACCGCCGCTTACGTCCCTTCGATTTGGCCCTCGGCCTTCTCACCAGCTGACTTATTGTAGCCATAACTCCATCGCTCCAGCGTTTCGTGCAAATCCAGCCAATTACTTGATACCCAAAGCTTCCTTGATTGCGGCTTCCGCCCGCGCTTCTGCCACCTTGGCCTCTTCAATCTCCGTGACCTCTCTGAACTCCTTCGGCAGCGGCGCCTCGGCAAGATGCTTAACCCTCAACTCCAGATACGGCTTAAACGCCGTGCCCGCCGGTATCAGATGACCAAGTATCACATTCTCTTTCAAACCACAAAGTTTGTCTATACTACCACTTAACGCAGCTTCCGTCAATATTTTCGTTGTCTGCTGGAAACTGGCGGCAGCAATGAAGCTGTCCGAACGCAGCGACGCCTTGGTAATCCCCAAAAGCAGCGTCTTCGCCGTTGCAGGCCTCGGCTTCTTGCCTTTTGCCGGCTCGCCCCCAATCGCCTCGAGCTTCTCGTTGATGGCCGCAAGCTTGGCCTTGTCAACAACCTGACCTTCCTTAAGCTCGCCGGCGTCCCCGACACTGGCTATCCTGACGCTGTCGTTCAGTCGCACGTTCTCCCGGCGGAACTCAAACTTATCCACAACCTCACCGGGCAAAAACGCACTGTCGCCTACCGACTCAATCTCAACCTTCCGCATCATCTGGGAACAGATAATCTCAATGTGCTTGTCGTTAATATTGACGTTTTGCGAACGGTACACATTCTGAATCTCGCCTATCAGGTACCTCTGCAGCGCCTCTTCGCCCTTGATCCGAAGAATATCGTGCGGCACTAAGGGCCCATCCGTCAACGTATCCCCCG
>CAYUIL010000166.1:3859-4805 GCA_964444715.1 uncultured Pirellulales bacterium
ACCACATCTCCTGTGTGAACATTCAAATGCCTGTCACGCGGCACGTGGTGCTCCTTCTCCATCCCCGATTCCGAGCGAATGATAATCGTCATCTTTCCCTTGCGTTTGTCGCTCCTCAGCTCAACGCGTCCGCTGATTTCCGCTATCGCCGCAGGTTCCTTCGGCTTGCGCGCTTCAAACACCTCCGTGACGCGCGGCAATCCGCCGGTGATATCCTGCGTCCCGCCCGTAGCTCTGGGCTGATGAGCAAGCAACTTGCCCGCCTGAACCGGGTCATCTTCCTTAACCTCTATACGCGCCCCCGCAGGCAGATAGTGAACATCGAGAATCTTGCCATCGGCATCCTCTACCATAATCTGCGGATGCTTGTCGCCCTTGTGCTCGATTACGACCGGCTTGCCCAACTGACCCTTGCGCTCTTCCTCAAGCCGAATCGTCTCACCTTCGACAATATCCACAAACCGGATTTTACCCGAAACCTCGGCCAATATCGGCGTCCGATGCGGGTCCCACCAGAACAAAAGCTTGCCCAATTTAACATCACTGCCATCTTTTACGCCTGGCCATATATGAGCACCATACGGCACCTTGTACTTCTCAAGTTCACGATCTTTATCATCGAGAATCACCATCTCGCCATTTCTTTTCAATACTATCCAACCGGCCTTTGTGACCGGCACTAAACGTGTTCCACCCGTGTCCTCATCTAGAACCGGGCGCTTTTCGTAATCCTTATCTCGTTGACGCTCCGGAAAGTCACCGGACTCAGGAGGTGCTTCAACAGCGTTAAGATCACGATATCGAATCTTCCCTTCGCTGGTAGCTTTCTGTTCGCTTTCCAGAATGGTTCGAGAGGCAATTCCGCCCGTATGGAACGTACGAAGCGTCAACTGCGTTCCCGGCTCGCCAATCGACTGGGCCGATATAATCCCCACAGGCAGCCCCT
>CAYUIL010000167.1:0-1239 GCA_964444715.1 uncultured Pirellulales bacterium
GGCGCGAACTTGCGCGCTTTTGACGAAAACTAAGGGATTTCCTGATGGCAAAAAGGGAGCGAAAAGGTGCTTAAGTGCTGATGTAGTAAGGATTAGAAAATTTTTTGAAAAAGTGGGTTTCTAAGGGTTTTCGACATGCGCGCTTTTGCCCAACAAGTGTATGAAACAAATGTATGAAACGATCGTTTGAAACAGTTGTTTGAATTTGCCTATTTTAACATTTTTGGGAAATCAGAATAAGTGTCGGGGTAATCCGCCTGCGGCGGATAAAACCCCGACCTACAACTACGACTGGATTCCCGCGTTCGCGGGAATGACAATTAAGCGTTCCTCAGGGTAGCAACCCCTACCCCCCTGCCGAGATTGGCGTCGAGGCCATTACCAGCGCCCTGACCTTTTTTTAGTTATCTAACGGGGGGCCTGGGGACGTCGCAGAAGCGGCTGGGATTTGCTTACCCCTTTGTGGTTTTGCTGGAGAATCTTCATTGCCTTTTTTACGTCGGCGAGCTTCAGGATGCCGGTTGTTCGGCCTCCCTTTGCTCCCGCGGTGCAGTAGGCGTATGATATGTTGATATGGTTGATAGCGAGCTTTTCGGCAACGGAGGCCAGCGCGCCGGCCTTATTGTCGAGAATGACGCAAAGGACATCGGTTTTATTAAAGGGCAAATTGGCCTTGATGAGGACATCTTCGGCTTTTTCGGGGTTGTCGAGGACGACCCGCAGGACGCCGTGCTCGACGGAGTCCATCACGGTCATAGCGATGATGTTGATTTTGACTTTGGCGAATTCGCCGAGGATATGAGCGAGGACGCCGGGTTTATTGACCATAAAGATTGAGAACTGCGTGGTAACGTACATAATTTTGCCTCCTGCAAAAAAGATAACCTAATCGGACTTGACCGACGAGTCGGAACGTGGAGCGTTGACGGCGCTCTCAGTATCGGGAAAGAACGAGAAGACCTGGTCGAGGTTGGTGATTTTGAAGACCCTGTGGAGCTGGGGGTTGATAGAGCTTATGAAGACCCGGCCATCGTAGGGGGCCAGAGCGGCGCGAGTTTCGAGGAGCAGGCCGAGGACCTGTGAGGAGAAGAACTTCACATTTTTGAAGTCAAAGACGACCCTTTCAGGGTGGTTGGCTTCGACGAACCCGGCGATACTCAGGGCGGCAGCGGAAATGTCATCGACGTCGCTTATGGACTTCTTCCTGAAGGTAACGACAGCAGCGCCGCCTTCGTTCAT
>CAYUIL010000167.1:1249-4747 GCA_964444715.1 uncultured Pirellulales bacterium
GTTCATGATTTGGCCGATGATATCTTCGCTCATAGCAATCCCACTATACGTCTAAACAAGGGGCAATGCAAACCCAGTTTGTCATTTCGCTGAATTTTCCCTTATTGGGCGTAATTTTTCAACCGTCAATCGGCAGGAATTCATTATTTTATATATGCCAGCAGGCAAGTAAATGTTCGGGTCTGTCAGGAACGGGCATAAGCGGCGGATTTTCGGTAAAGCAACGGCCATTAGCGAAGGTGCATCTTGGGTTGAAGGGGCAGCCGGAGGGGGGATTGAGGACGCTGGGCACCTCGCCGGAGAGCATTTGCCTGTCGGCCTGCCGGGGCGCGTCGATTTTGGGAATCGCGGACATAAGGGCGGTGGTGTAGGGGTGAAGGGGGTTGTTGTAAAGCTCGCCGACTGGCGCCTGCTCGACGATTTTGCCCATATACATCACGGCGATGGTATCGCAGGAGAACTGGACGACGGCGAGGTCGTGGGCGATGAACAGGTAGGTGAGTGAGAATTCCTGCTGGAGGTCTTTGAGGAGATTGAGAATCTGGGACTGGATGGAGACGTCGAGGGCGCTGACGGGCTCGTCGCAGATGACGAGTTTTGGCTGGAGGATGAGGGCGCGTGCGATGCCGATACGCTGTCGCTGGCCGCCGGAGAATTCGTGGGGATAGCGGTTTATATGGTTCGGGGTGAGGCCGACTTTGGAGAGGATTTGTGCGACATGTTCGGTGAGGTCGGCGCCGGTTATTTTTTTGTGGACCTTGAGGGGTTCGCCGACGATACCGCCGACGGTCATCCGGGGATTGAGCGAGCCGACGGGGTCCTGAAAAATCATAGTGATGCTGCTGCGGAGATTTCGGAGGCGGGAGTCGTTGGCGGCGAGAACATCGGTATTGTCGAAGGTAATTTTGCCTGAGGTGACGGGGATGAGTCGGAGAATGGACCTTGCGGCGGTGGTTTTGCCGCAGCCGCTTTCGCCGACGAGGCCGAAGGATGTTGCGTGTTTGACGGCGAAGGAGACGCCGTCGACGGCCTTTATGTAGCCGACGGTCCTGCGAAGAAGCCCCTTTTTGACGGGGAAGTAGGTTTTGAGGTCTTCGACCTTCAGCAGGAAACCCGGCTTCGCTTCGCTACGCCGTGGCAAGCCATTATTTTTCAATTCATCAGCAGTCATACTTTAGGGTCGTCCAGCCTTTCGTAACCGGGCGCATACCAGCAGGCGACGGCCCTGCCCGGCTTCGCTTCGTCCGCCATAGGCGAGACCTCGCCAACCAGCGGGCTACGCCGAGGCGAGCCGCCTTCGACCTGACGTAGCTGGGGTTCGATAGTCCGGCATCTTTTGTCATTGCAGCCGACAGGGCAACGGGGATGGAATTTGCAGCCGGCGGGGAAATGCAGGGGGTCGGGGACGATGCCGGGGATTGTGTGGAGGCGTTTGCCGGTGAAGCCGAGGCGGGGCAGGGATTTGAGCAGGCCCTGGGTGTAAGGATGCAGGGGCTGGTCAAACAGGGAGCGGCAGTCGGCAAGCTCGACGATTCTTGAGGCATACATCACGGCGACGTTCTCGGCGCGTTCGGCGACGATGCCGAGGTTGTGGGTTATGAGGAGGATGCTCATCCCTGTTTGTTTTTGAAGCTCGTCGAGGAGGCCGAGGATTTGGGCCTGAATGGTAACGTCGAGTGCGGTGGTTGGCTCGTCGGCGATGAGCAGTTCGGGTTTGCAGGATATGGCCATAGCAATCATTACGCGCTGTCGCATTCCGCCTGACATCTGATGAGGGTATTCTGTAACGCGCTGGCGCGGGTCGGGGATGCCGACTTTGTGCAGCATTTCAGTGGCCAGCTCCCAGGCCTCGGCTTCGGCTTTGTTCTGGTGGAGTCGAATGGCCTCGACAATCTGTTCGCCGATGGTATAGACGGGGTTCAAGCTGGTCATCGGCTCCTGGAAAATCATCGCGACGTGGTTCCCGCGGACGGAGCGGATACGGTGCTCGGAAAGTTCGAGGAGGTTGCGGTCGTGGAAGAGGATTTGGCCTGCGACGATTTTGCCGGGCGGGTCGGGAATAAGACGCATAATGGATAGAGCGGTAACACTTTTGCCACAGCCACTTTCGCCAACCAGTGCGAAGGTCTGACCTCTGTTCACCGAGAAGCCGACGTCCTGGACGGCGTGGGCAGTGCCTTGCTCGGTAAAGAAGTCAACACAAAGGCCTTTGACATTCAGAAGTTGGCCATTGTTAATCACGTTGATTCCCTCAAACGCGGGTCGATTGCATCTCGCAGGGCTTCGCCGACGAGGTTATACGCCAGAACGGTGAAAAATATCGCCAGGCCGGGGAAGAGCGTGAGCCACCAGAGGAACCTTCCGGTGGTGCTGACGCCCAAGCTGAGTATTTGTCCCCAGCTCGGAGTCGGCGGCGCGACGCCGAAGCCGAGAAAGCTGAGCGCCGCCTCGATGAATATCGCGCCGGCGATTCCGAAGGTGGCGTTTACGAGGACCGGTGCGATTGCGTTGGGGAGCATATGCCTGAAGAGTATGCTTCTTAGCGGCAGGCCTAATGAGACGGCGGCCTGGACGAAATCCTGTCTGCGGAGCTTGAAGAACTCGGCGCGGATGAAGCGGGCGTTGTCGGTCCAGGTGGTCAGGCCGATTATCAGCATTATGTTGAACAAGCTGCGGGGGAAGAAGGCGACGATGGTGATGATGAGGAAGAAGACGGGCACGGCCATCATAATCTCGACGAGTCGCATCCCGATGAAGTCGGTTTTGCCGCCGGAATAGCCGAGTATCGCACCGATAATGATGCCTATAATACCTGAGATGCCGACGGCGACGAAGCCGACGGACAGCGAGATTCTGCTGCCGTGAATGAGGCGACAAAGGACGTCTGAGCCGACGTCGTCGGTCCCGAGCCAATGCTGTTTGTTGGGGGGCTGCTCGCGGACTTTAAGGTCGGTTCTGCCGTAACCATAGGGCACGGGTGCAAAGACGGCGTTGGTTGCTTTGCCTGAGGCGAGCATTGTCTTGTAGTCGGTGGCGTCGAGTCGGCGCGGTATCAGGACATACAGGAGTATGATGCCGACGAGGATTATGAGGGCGTTTACGGAAATCTGTCGCCAGAGGACGGAGCTTCGGATTGAGGGGTCGATGCGTCTGCGATTTCGGAGGATGAGCAGGAGCTGGACGAGGCCGACGATTGCGGCAAGAAAGATGCTGTAATCGGCGGCATCGAGGGCCTTGAAAAGCGGGAAACGCAGTTGGCCGTCGATTCTGATAACAAGGGGCTTGTCGTTGGCGAGGAACGGGGCGAAGATTGCAAGGAGGAAGAGGAATATTATGAAGCCGAGCCAAGAAAGGGTGAATTTGTTTTTGGCGAATTCGCGCCAGACCATTTCGCCGTATGAGGTGCCCCAGTTTTTTTGTTGTTGGCGCAGTTTATCCATAACAGAGCGTTACTCCACGGCTTCAAAACTTATTCGCGGGTCGACCGCCGCATAAGCG
>CAYUIL010000168.1:0-3541 GCA_964444715.1 uncultured Pirellulales bacterium
ATCAGGCTACCACCACTGCCATACAGATAAAGCCCCTCACCTTCGGCAGACAACGCAAAACCAAGATGATTCTTTAATTGCGTCTGGAGGTCGCCATACAGCACCATATAATCGCCGGGATTCATAATGGTAGTGGTAACGGTCTGGCTGTTGAAGACAAATTCTCTCGGCAGGCACGGGTCATCGGTCAAGCTCATATCGGTCAAATCAATCGGCGCCGGCCCATCATAATACAACTCAATCAAATCTGGCTCGGCCCCATGCGTATGCGCCAAGACCTCATTGATAACCAAACGTGAATAAGAAGTATCAATCGTCCAGGTCCTTGAGGCGACATAACAGGGGTCGCTTTGCCACAGGCCGGCGGAATTCTTGCCCATCACGTAAACGGTATAAGAATAACCATTCTGCAAACCGGTCAACTCGATAGGAACATCCACCGACAATTCTCCGCTCCACGAACTCGTGCTATTAATTGAATACTTGTAATGTGTAATTGCCGGTCCACCGACAGTAAGCGTGGCCTGTGTATGATAGGTTATCTCATCTGGCTCACCACAAACGGCGGCGCCGCTGGGAACGAAAGCCCCCATATCCAGGCCGCAAGGCCCCGTTCCAATCGCCGGCGACATACTCTTTAGGTTGAAATCACTCTGCTCATCAACAAAAATCGGGTCGGCGTCGATATTGCCGCTGCCGAGGACGTTGTCGCTGCCGAGGTAGTTTGCGTCCGTGATGATGGAGTTATTGACGATAACATTCGGGTCGGCAGGCCAGCCGGTCTCAGGGTCAAGGTCCGGTTCCCATATCAGATATTTAAACGGCCTTACATATTTCCAGAATATACTTCCATCGATATAAGCACCGCTGCCGGGACCGCTTACATTGCGTCCGTTCTCACAAAATTGGATGGCTGCATAATTTGAATCCACAAAGACATTGTTAAGGACTGTTGCGAAGGCGCCTTCCTTGGCAAGAATACCGTGGTCGTTATTAACAAAAATATTGCGGACAATAGTCCAGTCGGGCAGGTTTGTGTTTGCGTGATAAGATTTGCCGCCGGCAATGGCGTTGGAGGTGGTTGTGTCCGGGTCCGAACTATGGAAGTTCATAAAGATGTTGCCTTCAATATAAGCATCGGTGCCGTCCAGGTCGAGTCCGTCATCTCCGCCGCCGAGGAAAACGTTGTTAATCGCGAAGAAGGAGAGGTTGCCGTCATCGGTGCCGTCCCAGTCAATGATGTCATCGGCGCCGCCTACGGCGAAGACGTTGCCCTGCAAAATCAGATATTCGTCTCCCGTCAATTCTATTCCGTGAATCGGCTCGCCGCTGGAAAGCGACGGGAAATAATTATTGCTTATAGTTGTATATGGGTGTTCCATATAAATAAACGAATTAGTGCCGGTTCCGGCCCAGCTCATATTGTCGATTATGAGCCGGGAGTACAGAGCGTTAATCGCCTGGCCCTGGCCGGCGCCATACTCCTGGTCAACATACGCCAGGCGGTTATCTGTAAGCGTGCTATTGAATTTCAGGCCATCCCAGGTGCCTGTCGTCCCCGGGACGCGCGTCATTCTTATCCGCTGATACTGTGAACCTTCGGCAACAAGTCGGCCGCCGGTATTGACGGTGATGCCGGTCCCGGAATTGAAATACAGCGTAGTTCCCGGCTGGATAGTCAGCGTAATTCCGGTAGGCACAACTACATCGCCTGTTATACGCCAAGGGCCGGATACAGCATCAAGAACCTTATTGGCTGACAGCGTGCCGGACAGGGCGCTTTCCGTGCCGTCATCATACCATATATCAATGTAACCCTGTTGCATCTGGTTACCGGTTCCATTTGGTCCGTCATAAGTTTGAACGACGATGCGGTTAATGCCCGGCTTCAGAGCAATGGTTTGGCCGATTGTCCAGTTCCCATCGACAGGGGTCCAGTTGGCCAGTTGGCCGTTCACCAGCACCGAAGCGGTTTCGATGGCGTTGGCCTTGCCATAAAGAGCAGCTGAGCTTACAGTCGTGCGAGGAAAACCATTCGATACCGGCAGGGAACTGCTGATAGAAAACGTCCGTGGGATCTGCTGCATAACATAAGCGACGCGCTCGGCCATTTTCAGCTTCATCTCGTTGAGCATCGACTGTGGAACCCAACCGGCCAACAGTTGGTCGAGCAACGGGTTCAACCGCTCCGACGAAAATGTCGTTTCGATTAAGTCGACAAGTTGAGCATAATACTGCCTTACGAACACAGGATGTTTGAGGAATCGGGCAATGACCGGCAACTGGCCGCGGTCGGCAGCATACAAGATAGACCTGTTGGTGTCGGGTATATCTTCTCCGACGTAGAGAATGGTGTCCAGGTCGTGAATCAACAGTTGGAATCGGGTATCAATCAAGCCGCGATACATTCGATAATCGTCCCCCACGCCCGTGCCTAAACCGGTTTCGTTGTTGCCGATTAGTGCATTAGCCGCGAACCAGCGCAGCCACTGTTTTACGTTCAAGACCCGGTTGACCTCCCCGACGTAAGTGGCGTTCGGCTCATTATCCAGAACATTGGTAAGGTCAAACAGGTCGTTCCAGTCGTTTTCCGCCTCGTTGGTTAGCTTGGTGTATCCCGCGTTTTCATAATCCGCCGGGTTGGTTCCCAGATAATCTAAAGTAGCCGTCGCGGGATAGTGGGCGGCCTTATAAATATTTCCGCCGTCATCGTCGGGAAGGTGATTCTCGGCCCAGTCGCCGTCGTACGCTTCCACATATGCATATGCCCCATACGTTCTAAAAGGATCCGTTAACGCAAGGTTTGTCCCATTTACTCTGATCTCGACCGGTGATGCTTCTGCTGCCAACATACCCGCCATGCGGAAGATTACACTGCCTGCTACCTGTAGATAGGTATATTTGCTGTTAAGATTGATGGCAGTAATCTCTTTCCAAGAGTCGTCATGGCGGAAGTTGACGCGATAATTGTTGGGCAGCTCTCCTCCGGTGCTTTCGCCCCGATTGCGGATACTTACGGTATAGCGTTTCTTCATATCCACGCCGTCGATACTGATAAAAGTGCCGTTCATCTGGGCCTGCGAGTGCTTTTCGTAATTATCACCGGGCTGCTCATCTCCGATATCCGCAAGGCGGCCGCACTCTGCCTCGGTCATAATCAGATAGAAGATTGGCCAGCCGCTTGGCTCCCATTGTGCATTGGGGTCGAACGAGGCGTCAACTTGATATAATACGTTTGTAACCTGCTCCGGCACCCCGTCAATCAAAGACGGTGGAGGCCAATTACGGGAATTTGCACCTGCATCTGTTGCCTTGACGAAAAATTCGATGATTTTACCGTTCGGGTGGGCAGGTATTTGTGCCCCATATATCCTGTCATCTGCTGCACCATCGCCGTGGGCCCCGTCATCGAACATCGGCAGGTTATTGTAGTCGCTCACGTCAAAGTGTGGGTAGACGTTCTCGCTCGTATACACGGAGCTGTCAACACTGTAATGCAATGTTACCGTGATGCCGGTCGGCAGCTCATCAATAATGCGGG
>CAYUIL010000168.1:3551-4745 GCA_964444715.1 uncultured Pirellulales bacterium
CCGTTACTGCCACCGGGTCATTTGGCCCCGGGATTGTCGGAGAATATTCGACGTCCAATATTAACGGAGCAATGTTGCCGGCGTTGACCGAGTTCAAAACGCCAGGCGTACCCCCGTTAACATCGCTTGCAGCCCAATTTTGCCCGTACTCATTCGGCATCGTCGGGTTTCTCAACTCCAGCGACTTTCCGGCTCCATCGTGTGCATCCGACCAGTCCCAGCCACGATGATAATTGTCCACCGGGCCGAGCATACGCACCGCCCAGTCGCCCTCATCTGCGTAATGAACACGGTCAACGATAATACCCGCTTCATCGGCCAGCTCAATTTCTTCGCTGGCATTGTTTAGTTTTCCGACCCAGCCGCCAACAACATTTGTAACGCCCGGGTATTTGGCATTAAATGCATTCACGTCAGCGGCTACCACGAGGTATTGTTCAGCGGGGAGGGTTACATCCGGGAAATTGAAATCCACGCCATTATTGAACTGCCAGCCGGACAGGTTAACTGATTCGGTTCCCCGATTAAACAGCTCGATGTATTCCCTGCCGAGGTTCTCCGGCTCATATATGAGAGCATTATGGTAGGGATGGTACATTATTTCGCTGATGATGATACTGGAGGGCAGGGCCTCATTGGACTTTCCCGGAGTGGGACTATCAAAGACCACCCAGTTCTCACTACCATCGGGGAGACGACCGTATGATTTATTCTGCTGCTGCTCGCCGAAAGTTATGCTATCTATTAGATTCCCCTCAGCGTCATACAGGCCTATCTGCTCGCCGGAGCCGCTGAGGGCAAAGCTCGTATGTAATGTCCCTTGGGACTGCTGACTATCGGCCCAAATCAACAAATAACCACCGGCAGGAATAGTAGTTGCCGAAGGGTTATTGCTAGGAACATCCCACCACGGAAGCGGCTCATCAACCGGATTATCCGTCAGGTGCATGCCGGCAATATTAATAGCTTCGCTGCCGTAGTTGTGGATTTCAATCCAGTCATCATAATCACCCCATTCGTCCCGGATGCCGCTATCACTGTTGTTCTTGGCCATAAACTCGTTAATGACCAGCGTCGTATACCCAGTCTGGGTAAATGTGGCGGTAACGGCCTTATTGCCGTTCATTGTTATTGTTGTTGGATTATCGCTTCCGCCAAGGTCCCCGCTCCAGGAGCTGAACTGCCAGCCCGTCG
>CAYUIL010000169.1:0-4668 GCA_964444715.1 uncultured Pirellulales bacterium
CGAGGATGTCAACCAGGATTACATCGCAGACCAGGACTATACGGGAAATGAGCTTGCTTTCAGAATCACCGGCTATATCAGGAATGATTGCAATGTGCCTATAGAAGATGTGCTGGTGGATGCCAATAACGGCGGCGGCGAGGACACGACCGATTCGGACGGTTTCTACGAGATGTGGGTAGATTCTGGATGGTCGGGGATGGTAACGCCGACCAAAACAAACTACACGTTTGAGCCGAACTGGATGAGTTATGTTGACGTGATGGCCAACCAGACCGGCCAGAACTACGTCGCGGACAGTGTCTATGACCTTGACTGCGATGGTTCTATCGACTCAAGAGATGTTGATGTGATGGCCCAAAACTGGCTTAAGACCGGTTCCGGGATTCCAGGCGATTTTGATGTCGACGGAGACGTGGACTTCATTGACTTTGCAGAATTCGCAGCGGTCTGGAAAAACATATAAGAGATGGCGGTGCGTGCAATCGCAGGGAGGGTTTTTTCTATTCGTTCTCGCCGTATAGCCAGTGTTCGTCGGCAAATCCGTATTCAAGCAGTTCTTCCGGCTTAAAAAACAACGGAATTTCGTATTCCGCCGATTTCGCACTGTCTGAGCCGTGCACAAGGTTGAATCCTCTCGAACACCCGAAGTCGCCGCGGATGGTCCCCGGCTGTGCCTCATATCCGAACGTTGCCCCTAATATCCTCCTCACGATTTCAATGACGCCAGGTGCCTCCCAGACCATTGCCAGCACGGGGGCATAGCACAGATGCTTCACAAGTCCTTCATAAAAGGGTTTGCCTTTGTGAACGGCGTAAAGCCGGCTGGCAATCTCGCTATCGGGTCTTAAGAATTTTGCAGCAACCAGCTTGAGGCCTTTCTTCTCGAATCGGCCTATGATTTCGCCGGCGAGGTGTCGCTGTATCCCGTCCGGCTTGATTATGATTAATGTCCTCTCGGCCATTCTCTGGTTTCGTTCGACCGCAGGCCTGTGCCCCTTACATACCCTTGGGGACGATGTAAATCTCTACGCGTCTGTTCTGCGGGTTGCCCTTCTTGCCCAGCTCGTTCGGCACAATAGGCCTGAATTCCCCGAACCCTCGGACACTCGCGCGCTCAGGCACAATGCCGTTGCTTGTCATAACGTTAAGCACCGATATTGCTCTGTGTGCTGAGAGGAACCAGTTTGTGGGGTGTTTGGCAAGGGTCTCGGGTTTTGAAATGGGCAGGTCGTCGGTGTGCCCCGCGATTATGACGTCGAATTCCTTGGCCTGGTCGGTATTGAGGATTTTGCATAGTGTCTTGATGGCCTCTGCAGGGGCCGGCGATACCTCGTCGCTGCCCTTCTCGAAGAGCAAATCACTCTTGAATTTGACGATGCCTTTGGTTGCGTCGAAGGTAACAAGGTCGCTGCCCCTGGCCCATTCTTCGAGCATTGAGCTGAGTTCCGCCGGCAGTTGCACGCCGCCTGCAAGTTGGGCAATCAGGGCCCTTTTCTTCGCAAGCTCTTCTTCTAAGGCGGCGACTTTCTGCTGCAGTGTGCTTATCTCGATGTTGTTTCGGCCTCCTGTCGCTTCCAGCTCTCTTTTGAGCTTATCAAGCTCTAACGTTGCGGTTTGCAGTTGGCTTTCGAATGCTTTTAGGCGTCTTTCCTGTGCTGCGTTCTGTAGTTTGAGGTCCTTGTAGTTCTGCTCAGAGACGCAGCCGCTCGTAATTACCAATGAAGCACATACGATACCGGTCACTAATACTGTGGCGAGTCGCATCTTTTCATCCTTTCAACCGAACCAGGCCGTTAAATTCCCTTTCATTCGTCCATTCTCACCGCCAAGACCGCTCGCCTCGGTGTAGCTCGTCGAAGCTGGGCAAAGCACGCAGAGATTATTCTATATTTCTCTCTGCGGCCTCAGCGTGCTCAGCGGTGAACATTTTACTTGTCAAAGCGGTAAATAGAACTCATTTCCCAGCACCCGTCAAGAGCAAAATTGCAAATTTTTAGACACTGACTAACACAGACGAACGCCGATTTTCACCACAAAGACATGAAACCATTTATGATTTATAATTTGCCCGCCGAAGGCGAAGCCGGTACGAAGGGTTTTTTTGATAATTGACGAGGTTGGGGGTTTGGGGTATCGTATAGGCGGGAGATCGAGGGGTATCTCTCGTCTCCGCCACACTAACGGTGGGTAAACATTCGAGGGCAGGCGAACGGCAAGCGACGAACGACGAACTTATTGCTTGGCTTTCTTCTCTTTCTTCACCTTAGGCGGCTTTTCTTTCTTCACCTTCGGCGGTTTCGGCGCCTTCGGTGCTTTTTCACGCCCCATTGTCGCCCCTGCACCCACAATCACACCCGATGCCACAGCAAGCCCGACAGCGACATACCAAATCAGGCCCTGCAAACTTCTCAGAACCGTCGGCATCATATTGCTGAAGCCCGCGACCGCGACTACTGCCGTGTAAATGACGGCGAGCAGGGGTATAAACAGCATAAACCCCATCGCGTTGCTCATCGCATCGGGCGCCGGCTCGATATACGCTCCGGCTGCTATGACCGCCCCGGCTGGCACCTGCGGTTCAGGGAATTGCGCCTCTGTGAGTATCTGCTCCGCCTCGGCGGCGACTTCCATCGCCGAACCCTCTGTCGGTGCTGCCGCTGCCTCGGCAGGGACCTTGCCCTCGCCACCTGCTTTGCCTTCCCCGCCGGGTGTGTAAATCTCGTCTAAAATCCCGCCTAATGATGTGTCGTCGGCCTGGAGTGACAGGTCCAAAAGACCTGAGCCGCTGCCGAAGGTATCCAAACTCACGTCCTTCTCGATTTCCTCAAGTGATGCCTCCTTCGACGGCAAGGCCGCCGTCTCCTCCAGACCCTTGAATGTCTTCTCGCCGGTGTCTAATGCAGCCGCTGCGTCGGTCGAACCTAACACCTTGATGCCTTCGTCAACTATCTGGGTGTCTGCGTCGGATAAGTGAATCTCCTCACTTGGCTCACTTGGTGCCTCTGGTTTCTCTGGCGCCTCTGGCGCCAGCAGAATCTCTTCTGCCTCGGCCTCCAGCTCCGTTTTTTGGGGTGCAGGGGGCTCTTCGCCTTCCTTTTTGACCGTCATAGAACCCGTATCGCCCATCAACGTCGCAACTTCATCCACCTTGAATAGCAGGTTCTGCCCGTCGCGGAACTCGCGCAGCCGACCTGATTTGACAAGCTCCCGAACCTCGTCCTCGCTCTTGCCGAGCTTCTCCGAAACCTCTCGAATTGAGTAGAACATACCGGCCATATTTCTGTCCTCCAAAATATAGCGTTTAGCTTAAAAGTTAAAACTCAAAACCAAAGCTTATAGCTGAAAGCTTCCATTTTTGGCTTTGCACTTGGAACTTTAAGCTGCCAGACGTTATACGCTGCCCGCTATCCGTTGTTTTTGTTATTATACCCGTTTCGCCGGCCAAATGCAAGCCATTTTCCGGCTACGGCTCAACGTTTTTGATTATCAGTTATGCTGGGGCCGGGCCCGCGCCGAGACGAGTTGGCAAAACGCCCGCCGGTAGGCCCGGATTGCAAGGTGTGGATAGGGGGGAGATTAGGATTTTGTGGGTCCACGCGGAGAGTATGGTTCGGCTGTTGCCTTCTTGAGGTAGGCGAGTTCGGCGTGGGTGAGGAGGCGGAATTTGCCGATGCCGAGGCCTCGGTCGGTTATTTTGCCGATGCGAGTGCGTTTGAGAGATTTGACGGGCAGGCCGACTTTGAGGAGCATCCTGCGAACCTGGCGGTTAAGACCCTCGGTAATCGTAACCTCGACAAGCGAGCGATTGAAGCCGCGTTTGAGTATCTCAACTCTGGCCTTCGATGTTTTTCCCTCAGCTAACCAGATACCCCGTTTTAGTTTTTCGACATCATCGCCTTCGATTCGGCCTTTGACCTCGGCGATATAGGTTTTTGTCAGGCCGAACTTCGGATGAGTCAGGCGGTTTGCAAGTTCGGTGTCGTTGGTAAGAATAATCAGACCTGTCGTATCGATATCTAATCGGCCGACGCAGAAGATGCGCTGTCGGGAAGGGACAAGGTCGATTGCCTTTGTTCTATTTTGCGGGTCGAAGTTGGTGCAGATAGTGCCCTTTGGCTTATTGAGCAGTAAGTAAACCTTCTGTTCCCGGCGAATCCGGCTGCCGCCGACAGTTATCACGTCTTTATCGGCGTCCGCGAAGGCAGGCAGGGTCACCACTACCTTGCCATTGACCCGCACTAATCCTTCGAGAATTAGTTCCTCGCATTTTCGCCGCGAGGCAACGCCCGCGGCCGCCAATATTTTCTGCAATCGTTCTATTGCCATAGCCACAGCCCTAAACCGCAGGACCTATAATTCCGCCCAAATTTACAGTTCGACAAACTCACTGCCGGCGGCAAGCCGTTTTTTTTTGTTGACTTTGGGCGGCTTTCAGACGATATTATAAGGGTTATAAACCCCGAAACCCAAGGTTTTACTGTTTTAAAGGAGTTGTTGCTATGCCCATCGGCAAGAAATCTACAACCGACAGCACCCTTTATGCTCTCATAGCGTTCGTGGCGTTATTTGTTATTGCGGCCATAGTAGCGATTATTTTCTACCTCAGGTTCGAAGAGCAGCGGGGTCTTGCGGACACGGCCCAAAAACGGCTTGGCGAGGTTGCCA
>CAYUIL010000170.1:0-4620 GCA_964444715.1 uncultured Pirellulales bacterium
TGCGGCTCAAGCATCTCAACAGCCCAGCGGCGAAACGGCAGCTACAGAGACGTCCGCTGAAAAGGGAGTAGTGTGGGTTGAAAGGCCGCAGGGAATCGAGCCGGTGAGTGTTGAAGTCGGATTGACCGATGGGACGATAACCGAGATAAAGAGCGGCAATCTTACCGAGGGCGAGGAAGTAATTGTGGGCGAGCAGACGGCTGGACAGAAAACCAGCACTGTCAGCAGCAGTGTCGGCAGCACCACCACCACTACTACTACTACCAATCCCTTTATGCCTCAAATGCCCAGACGGACCAGGAGAAACAGGCCAAGTGGGCCACCGCCGCCGCACTAATCGGAAGCGGTCAAACACGCGGCGGTGAATTAAATTATGCCGTTAATCGAGCTAAATAACATAAGTAAGACGTATATCGTCGGCGAGATGAAAGTGCCGGCGCTCAAGGGGGTGTCGCTGGCCATCGAGCATGGTGAATTTGTTGCCCTGATGGGAGTATCCGGGTCCGGCAAGAGCACGCTGATGAATGTCCTGGGGTGTCTGGACCATCCGACCGGCGGTGAATACCGCTTCGAAGGGCGGGAGATATCGCGGCTGTCCGCCGATGAACGAGCGTCGCTTCGAAATCATAAACTCGGTTTTGTATTTCAGACCTTTAATCTGCTGCCGCGCACGACCGCTCTGGAAAACGTGGCAATGCCTTTTACCTATACGAGAGAGGTTTTATCCGACCGTGACACCCGGCAAAGGGCGGCGGAAATGCTGAACAGAGTGGGACTGGGCGACCGGATGCATCACGAGCCGTCGCAACTGTCCGGCGGTCAGCAGCAGCGGGTGGCAATCGCCCGAGCGCTAGTCAACAGACCAACGGTGCTTTTCGCAGACGAGCCGACGGGCAATCTTGATTCGAAGACAAGCGAAGACATTCTTCGGCTGTTTCAGCACCTCAATAACGACGAAGGAATTACCGTTATTCTCGTGACACACGACCCCAACATTGCCAGGCATGGGAAACGGCTGATTCGGATTCACGACGGCTTAATCGTGGATGATTCGTATGCGGGCGCCGGAACTCAACCGGTCAGCCGGCAGCGGGGACCGGAAGTAGAGGTCTAAATGAGATTCTTTCGCACAATTCGGATATTGCGCACCGCCCTGAAGGCGATTCGCAGAAACCCGATGCGGGCGTCACTGACAATGCTGGGCATTATTATCGGTGTCGCGGCGGTAATCGCGATGATGGAAATCGGCAAGGGGTCGTCAAGCTCGATACAAAAGTCCATCTCCAGCATGGGTGCAAACACAATTGTCATCTTCCCGGGTAGTTCGAGCGCCAGCGGCATCAGAGCCGGGGCGGGCTCAGCTATGTCGCTGACGTCTCAGGATTGCGAGGCAATCGTCAAGGAATGCCCGGCGGTGCGTTACGCAACACCGATTATGCGTTGTCGCGGTCAGGTGGTGTATGGCAATCGTAACTGGGCCCCGATGTATATTTATGGCACCACGCCCGAATATCTCAACATACGCAACTGGACGCAGATGAGCGACGGGTGCATGTTTACCCGGAACGATGTACGCAGTGCAAGCAAGGTGTGCGTGCTGGGGCAGACGCTGGTCCGCGAGTTGTTTAGCGGCAAGTCACCGATAGGCAAGGAAGTGCGTATTCAGGGCGTCTCGTTCAAGGTGGTGGGGGTATTGAGCGCCAAAGGCGCCAATATGATGGGCTTTGACCAGGATGATATCCTGCTTGCGCCGTGGACAACCATTAAATTCAGGGTAAGCACCTCGGCGGCGATGACCACCAATGTCGTAACGACTTCATCATCATCGACGGCGACGACCATCACGCCCAGCACAATATATCCCGGTGCGTCGGTTTCATTGTATCCGACGCCGACCGGCACGCAGGCGAAGAACACGCGATTTACCGTGCGATTTATCAATATCGACCAGATATTAGTCGATGCCCGCTCTGCCGGCAGCGTTGATGTGGCGGTGAAGCAGGTTACGTCGCTGTTGCGCCAGCGGCATCACACCGCCTCCAGTGATGATGACGATTTTCGTATCCGCAATATGGCCGAAATGAGCAAGGTGCTTTCGTCAACGACGATGCTTATGACCAAGCTTCTGCTGGCCGTAGCCCTTATTTCACTGGTGGTCGGCGGCGTGGGAATAATGAATATAATGCTGGTGTCGGTGACGGAACGAACGCGGGAAATCGGTCTGCGGATGGCCGTCGGCGCCAGGGCGAGAGATATCCTTCGCCAGTTCCTCATAGAAGCCGTTGTCCTATGCCTTGCAGGCGGGATAATCGGCATTCTGCTGGGCTGCGGCGGTTCCTATCTGGTAACCTACTTTCTCCGCTGGCCCACGGAAACCTCGGTCGCCGCCATTCTGGCGTCAGTTATTGTCTCCGCCAGTGTGGGAATAATTTTTGGTTACTACCCGGCCTGGAAGGCCTCTCGTCTAGACCCAATCGAGGCGTTGCGATACGAATGAAAAAACCAAATTATAAAGCGAAAACCCTGCTCCTGCTCACGTCGTGCGTTTGTCTGCTGTTGCAGGCCGGATGCACCGTAGGTCCCAACTATCAGCCACCAGAGCCAAATGTTCCGGCAGGATGGACGGAACAGGCGGGGGCGAAAAGCCCTGCATCGCCCGACGCAATACTGCTTCAATGGTGGATGGAATTTAACGACGCTAATCTGACCTCGTTAATCGAACGGGCGATGAGGTCGAATCTGGACCTCAGACAGGCCGAGGAAAAAATACGACAGGCCAGGGCCGAGGGCGGCGCAGTCGGCGCGGGATTCTGGCCCACGGCCGATGCTGCCGGCAGTTTTAGTCGCAGCCGCTCCGGCGGTCCTCCTGCGGCGATGAGCAACTTGTTCAGGACGGGCTTGGACGCCGCGTGGGAGCTGGATATCTTTGGCGGGACCAGGCGCAACATCGAGGCGGCCGAAGCCGATATTCAGGCGTCCGTTGAAGACCGGCGGGATGTCCTTGTAACTTTAGCGTCAGAAGTGGCGATAAATTATGTTCAGCTTCGCGGGTATCAGCAGGAAATTCTTATCGCCCAAAGCAATCTCAAAGCACAGCAGCAAAGCGCTGACGTGGTCCGCAAGCGGTTCGAAGGTGGTTTTGTCAGTGCGCTGGACATGGCAAATGCCGACGCACAGGTCGCAACGACGCTGTCACAAATTCCGTTGCTCGAGACCTCGGCACGGCAGACGATTTACAATATCAGCGTGCTGCTCGGCCAGGAGCCGGCGTCTTTGCTGGAAGAGTTATCGCCGGCCTCATCAATACCGGTAACACCGCCCCAAGTGCCGACGGGGCTTCCGTCGGAAATGCTCCGCCGACGTCCGGATATCAGACGCGCCGAGGCCCAAATTCACGCCGCCACCGCCCGCATAGGCGTTGCCACCGCCGATTTATTTCCAAAGTTCAATTTAGCCGGCTCACTTTCCGTTAGCGCCGACAGGGTCAAATCAATGAGATGGGACAGCCGCTCCTGGTCTTTAGGCCCGTCCGTGAACTGGCAGATATTTAACGCCGGCCGCGTCAGCTATAATATCGAAGCTCGGAAAGCCCTCCAGCAGCAGGCGGTGCTCACTTATAAAAAGGCCGTCCTGACGGCGATTCAGGACGTCGAAAATGCCCTGCTGGCCTATGCCAACGAACAGGAGCATCATAAAGCGATTATCGATGCCGTAACCGCAAATCGAAAGGCCGTGGAAATTGCCACTAAACTCTATGTTGAGGGACAAACGGACTTCCTGAGCGTGCTTGATGCACAACGCTCTCTGTACAGTTCTGAAGATGCCTTAGTGCAGAGCACACGTAACCTGTCCACGGATTTGATAGCGCTCTATAAAGCCCTCGGAGGGGGCTGGAACAGCCGGTCACAGAACTAACACGCTTTATTGGTTCTCAACTATAATTTAGGCGCACGTTTTATTTGTGCAAGTCCCATAATATAGAGGATGAAGTAACTCCGGCAATTAGACTGCTGGGTTTTAGTGAATCTCTCTGCCAAAATTGACGAAAGACACTCATAAGGGGTTTGGAAATTCAAGGCAGCATAAACATAATATATATGAAGCAACATCAGTATTTGTCCGCAGTTCGACAAAAGGAGCAATAAAATGGGGATTAAGGATTTAGCGGAAAATGTGATTCTCGTTGACGCGCCTCCGGAGCCGAGCTTGAACGAGGAGCTGAAGAACGTTACCGACGTGGTTCGGGAGAGAGGCGATTGCGATGTTGTGATTGATTTTTCTCACGTTGACATCGTTACGTCATCGAGCTTGTCGAAGCTGCTGAAGCTGCGTAAGCTGCTGTCGGATTGCGAGCACCGGCTGGTGCTGTGCAGTGTTGCGACGGCGACTAAGGGTATTTTTTCGGTGACGGCGCTGGACGCAGTATTCACGATGGTTAAAGACCAGTCCGCGGCCCTCGAATCCCTCGCAAAACAACCGGCGAACCAGCAGCTCTGATGTGAACAGCGGGACAATTTCTCTTGAATACAAGGCCCTGTGGGAAACCGCGGGGCTTTTTTGTTTAGCCGTCAAGTTCCTTTCTTAATATCAGACAGCACAAAAGGCCGAGAAATCGCGTTT
>CAYUIL010000171.1:0-4524 GCA_964444715.1 uncultured Pirellulales bacterium
GCGAACTTGCGCGCTTTTGACGAAAACTAAGGGATTTCCTGATGGTAAAAAGGGGCGCAAAAAGTGCTTAAGTGCTTATGGGTAAAGGACTAAAAAAAATTTTGAAAAAGTCGGTTTCTAAGGGTTTTCGACTTGCGCGCTTTTGCCCAACAACTGTTTGAAACAAATGTATGAAACGATCGTTTGAAACACTTGTTTGAATTTACCTATCTTAACATATTTGGCCACAAAGTCACCAAGAACTACCTTTGTGGCTTTGGGTCTTTGTGGTTACCCTGCCAGCCAGTTTTCCAGCCGATTCAGTCCCTCGGTGATATTTGCCATCGAGGTGGCGAAGCTCAAGCGGACATTTTTGTCGCAGCCGAAAGGCAGGCCGGGCACGACGGCCACGTTGGCCTGTTCCAAAAGTGCCCTAGCAAAATCCATACTGCCCTTCTACTCCACACCACCCTTGGTCTTTCCGTAGTGTGCCGAGACATCCGGGAAGCAGTAGAAGGCGCCCGTTGGCTGGGTGCATTTGACTCCTTTGATGGCGTTTAATCGGCCGACCATATACTCCGCTCGCTTCTCGAACTCGACGCGCATCTTTTCGACCTCGTTATTCGGGTCCTTCAGTGCCGCAATGGCCGCATCCTGAGCGAAAGTTACCGGGTTGGACGTCGAATGGTCCTGCAATCGGCCCATCGCCTTTATCACGTCCACCGGCCCGGCCGTATAACCTAATCGCCAGCCCGTCATCGCATAGGTCTTGCTGAACCCGTTTATCGTCAGCGTCCGCTCGTATGCGTCCCTGCTCAACGAGGCAAAACTCACAAACTTCGTGTCGCCGTAAATAAGCCGTTCGTAAATCTCATCCGACATCACAACAACGTCTGTCCCTTCGAGCGCTTTGGCAAGCTCGGCTAACTCCTCCGGCGTATATGTAAACCCGCCCGGATTATTGGGGGAATTGAGCAGAAACATCCGCGTCTTTGGGCCGATGGCCTTTTTCAATTGCTCAGGCGTAATCTTATAGCCGGTTTTTCTGCTGGTCTTTACGACCTTCACCCTGGCGCCCGCCAACTTTATCGCTTCAAAATATGTTACCCAGTATGGCGTCGGCAGAATCACCACCTCGCCCGGGTCCAATACCGCCTGCATCGCGTTATAGACGGAGTGCTTGGCCCCGATATTGACGACAATCTGCTCTGGCTTATACTCCAGACCGTTCTCTCTTTGCAGCTTTTCCGCGATGGCCTTTTTTAATTCGAGGGTTCCCGACGCCGGCGTATATTTGGTCTTGCCCGCCTTCAACGCCGCTATCGCTGCCTCCTTGATGTATTCCGGCGTATCAAAATCCGGCTCGCCCGCCCCGAAGCCGATTACGTTGACGCCCTGTGCCTTCAGTTCCTTCGCCTTGGCTGTTACAGCCAGCGTCGCCGATGGCGGCACTTGCTGTGCCTTTTTACTTACCTTCATATTCATCACCTTTCAGAACTTGTCCGCCGTTCTCTTGGCGGATTCTCATAATATTTCTCCTAAGGCCGTGGATATTAAAGGCACACTCGCCATTACCGTCAAGCAAATTACAGGGCCTGCTTGCCCTCGAATGTTTAACCGCCATCTGTTTGGCGGATTTATCCGCCGACTTGCCTGCTCCTGCACGCCGTAGGCAGAAATCCAGCGTAGTCCCGATGTTTACCCGCCTTCTGTGTGGCGGGTCGCGTATCGGGACGAAGTCGGAGGCTTTAGCGCAGGCGGACTCACCCCGAATCCTGAGCGCAACTACCGGAAAGTACGGGTGTGCCACACGGGGTTAGCGTACCTGAGAATTATTAGAAATTCCAGGAAAAATCAGCTAAAGAAGGGAGCTAGACTGACCATCTAACCCCCTCCCCTAATAAATACTAACTCTGTTTAGTTTCCGGCGGCGCCTGTTGGGGCTTTTCCGGCGGCGCCTGGGGCTTTGCCGGCGGCGCCTGCTGGGGCTGTGCTGGCGGTGCTTGTTGAGGTTTTTCCGGTGGTGTCACTGGGGGTTCTCCGGGCACCTGAGATTTTTCTTCGTAAGCCATACAAACATCTCCTTTCACAAATAAACAACAAACTTAACTTTTAACGCTACTCCTGAGTATGGCAAAACATTTGCCATTATCTCAATAAAAACAATACTCGTCAACGTCTTCCTTAGCTCAAATCGACTATCTGAATGATGTGAACGAGGATGTCCACTGACTATAATACCACCTGACTGCAGAACGTGCAAGCGGAAAAATTGCCCCCGGCCTTTATTATTCTCAACGCAATACGCTTTACGAAACACGCTTAACGATGAAGGACCGACGGTTTACCATCGGCTCTTCATAAAATCCTGGCGATACCTACTCTCGTCCCGGAGGTTTCGGCCTCCACATTCGTGATGCGACCCAACCTTCGCTCGCCTCAGGAAAACTGTCAAATTTAGGGATGTAGGGCTTAATATCAAGAAGAGGCGTTCCATCCAAGACATCAATGTCGGCAACCTCCAGAACGTTCTTATCCCGCTTCATCAGCCTCACGATCGATAGACCAATTCCATTTGGCCGACACGGATGCCTGGAGGCAAATACACCATGAGGTTTATCATCAAGAAATGTGGGACGCACAAGATTAACCTTCTCAGCCCTGTCGAAAAGATAAAGCAAAATTAAGTGAGAAAAGCCCTCTACGTCCTTCAAGCCATCCTCATATTCAGCAAACACTTCGACCGTTGCCTTATCATCCTCGGCATACGCACCCTGAATAGGACATTCATCTTTTGTCTTGTAAGGTGAATGAATAATGCCGATAAGTTCTAAATTTTTAGTCATATTTCGAAACCCCTCCAAGAAACCAGGGCCTCCACAACGCAGGAACTTTCCACTTGCCAATCATATCATAGCTTACCAACAGCAACAACTATCTAAAGCTCAAAACCAAAAGGCCGAGCAATTTCCCACTCAGCCTAACTTAAATAAAAAAATCCTGCCTGCCTCGGTGTAGACCATTGGGCAAAGCCGGGGCCGTCTGTTACCCGCCGCAGGCGAAAGATTTATCTACTGTTCAACTGCTCACCCGCTCCACTCTCTCGGCTTTGCCGTTGCCATCGGCCTGACGAGCTTAGCACATAGGACTCCATAAATATCACAACAAAGAGATGAAATCCTCAACAGCAAGATTCGCCTGTTTTATGATGTGGGAAAGCGTTGACCTTTTGATAGGACGATGGGCAGGAATAGTCAGCTTTAACGTTTTCTCCTGCGTGTGTTTTTGAAGACGTATATGACTGCCTCTCTGACGAACAACGACCCAGCCGGCACGGCGCAGGGCATTTACCACCTTATCGTAGTTCAAGCTGGGGACTTTGGTCATATAGCAAGTTCAACAACTTCCGCACTGGGCTGGAAATCGGAATCGTCCGGAATCGGCTCCAGATACAACTTGATGGCTTCTTTAATGTTGTTGAGGGCTTCTTTGCGGGTATCGCCTTCACTGATGCAGCCCGGCAAAGAAGGAACTACGGCAGTATAGCCGCCCTCATCGCTTTTTTCCAATACAACCTTGAGTTTCATCGATTTACCTCTCTAATATATACCTGTCCAAAGGGCGCATTCCGACGAAACTATTATACTAAATTGGTAGCGGGTATTTCAAATGATTTTCTACGCGGAACAAGGCAGGCGAACTCACCCGTTTTTTTAATTTCGTTATCTGCGCAATTCGCGTTACTTGCCCTGCCTGCCCTGCGTAGCCAACTGGCGAAGAAGGGGCGATACCTACTCTCGCCCTGAATGACTACCATCGGCCTGAGTGAGATGGCTTTTTACTTGCGGTCCTGTGGCGAGTGCGCGGCCTTGTTCTGTCGCCGACGCCCATAACAAGCCCTCTTACACTGATATCCTCATCTATACCTTCCCAGTGAAGACCTATGCCGCCTCCACTGATTGTGTAGTTTTTGCGCTGGCGAGGCGTTGCGTGTAGTAACCTCGGGAAGTAAGCCAAAGGCACGCCGAGTTTTCTGCCGTCGGCCAATTCCACCCACATATTGTTGGAATCGAAGGATACTTTGGTCGCTTTTGCCTCAATCGCCAAAGTATTCATACCACGCTCTTTTGATAATCTTTGCATTGTTCTCAACCACCTTTTCCAGCTTATTCAACTCCTGCGGACTCATGCCGTAGGACTCCGCAAGAGAAACTACAGGTTCCAGCCAGAACTTGGCAACACTCGTCTCCTTTATTACGTGTATATGCACCGGCTCGGAAGGAATACCTTCGTTCGAATAAAAGAAAAACCTGTATCCCTTCCACCTAAATATCGTCGGCATATCACTTTCCTTGACATAAGCTCATTAGTCATATAATACAAAACCGGTCATAAGACTTCAAACAATTTACTCTGGGCTCAAAAAAGGCGAGGCCGGTCAATGAATTGGCCGGCCTCATAATCCTGGCGATACCTACTCTCGCCCCGAAGGACTACCATCGGCCTGACGAGCTTAGCTTCTGTGTTCGGAATGGGAACAGGCGT
>CAYUIL010000172.1:0-4521 GCA_964444715.1 uncultured Pirellulales bacterium
ACATTCGGTCGGCCTCATCGAGAACCAGCACTTCAATGTGCCTCAGGTCAATGGTGCGCCGCTGCATATGGTCTAAGAGTCGCCCCGGCGTCGCAACAACGATGTCAACGCCGTTGCGAAGCGCATTAAACTGCCCCCTGATATTTACGCCGCCATAGACGGCCAGAGTCCGCAAATGCAGGAATCGACCGTATGTGCGTATGGACTTTTCGATTTGCACCGCCAGCTCGCGGGTCGGCGTCAGGATTAGCGACCTGATAACTTTCCTTTTGGACGGGTGCTCGTGGCTTAGCCGGTTCAAAATGGGCAGCACAAAGGCGGCGGTCTTACCCGTGCCGGTCTGGGCGCAGCCGATGATGTCTTTGCCGGCAATTGCCGCTGGTATCGCCTGCGTCTGAACTTCGGTGGGGGCAATGTACCCGGCGGCAAGAATCCCCTGCACTAACGGGTCCGAAAGACCAAATGTCTTGAATGGCATCTGTTACTCCTAAAATGGATTCCGTGTCACGCACGGAATGACCCTCCGCTGCACTGCGTGCTATGGAGGACCTCTGATTAGACCTTTGCCGCAGATTTTTCATTAGCACAACGCTGATATTCTTCCATTAAGCCGGCAATAAGCTCCTTAACGGAGACGAGCTTGTCAATTCTATAGGCGTTGGCACCGGCGAAGGCGAAGCCATGCTCGAGGTCGCCTTTCTTGGCGTTGGTCAGAGCACTGCCGATACAGTAGGGGACGTTTTTGAAATCACAGCTTTTGAGGCACTTCCAGTGACATTCGAACGGCTCCTTAGCACCCGATAAGATGCGGTCAAGAAAGTCACAGCGTATAGCTCTTCCCGGCAGGCCGACGGGACTGTCGATAATGATGATGTCCTCTTTTGAACACTTTAGAAAGGTCTGTTTGAGCTCTGCAGAAGCGTCGCACTCGAACGTCGCGACGAATCTTGTGGCCATTTGTACGCCATCGGCGCCCAACTGCATAAATTTGCAGATGTCTTCGCCGGTGTATATTCCTCCGCCGGCGATTACCGGGATATCCTTAGCAAACTTCTCCTCGTATGGTTTTATCGCGGAGATTACGTCGGGCAGTATCTTTTCCAGAGCGTAGTTGGGGTCATCAATCTGCTCTTTCCTGAAGCCGAGGTGTCCGCCTGCCAGGGGGCCTTCGACTACTACGGCGTCAGGCACGTGAGAAAAATGTTTGGCCCATGATTTGAAAATGAGGTCGGCGGCCCTGCCCGAGGATACGATTGGGACAAATCTGGTGTGAAGCTGGCCCAGCGCATCCAGCGGCAGTGTCTTTGGAAGCTTTATCGGCAGCCCGGCTCCGAGAAAGAGGATATCGACGCGTTCATCGACTGAGCATTGGATGAGGTCGTCAAAATCCGAAAGGGCCACCATTATATTAACGCCGATGATACCGTCGGTGTTGGCTCTTGCCGTTGCTATTTCCCTGCGGAGGGCTCTTTTGTTTGCCTCGTTGTAGTTCGTGCGCCAATCGGACTCAAACTGGCCGATTCCGGCGGTGGCAATAACGCCGATAGCGCCGGCGGTCGCGACGGCGGAAGCCAGACCCGACAGAGAAATACCTACTCCCATTCCTCCCTGAATGATTGGAACCCTGGCCTCAAAACTACCTATTCTCAGTGATGGTATCTTTTCAAAAACCATATTGCGCTCTCACTTAACATTCACAGGACTGCCCGGAAGGCGGGAATCCGATTTTTGCGGGCATTATAGAGTATGGTGAATCTCCTGGCGAGGGGAAAAATGGACGACGGTACATGAAATACGAACGACGTGAGACGCACGATTAATTTACATCGCCATACCGCCATCGACGCAGAGGACTTGGCCGGAGATATAGCCGGCATCGTCGGAAGCTAAAAAGGCAACGGCGCGGGCGACATCTTCAACCGTGCCGAAACGCCTGACGGGGATTATTTCCATCGCTTTCTGCTTGACTTCGTCGGGCAGAACGGTGGTCATATCGGTCTGGATGAAGCCGGGGGCGATGCAGTTGGCGGTGATGTTCTTTTTGCCGACCTCGCGTGCGATGGATTTGGTCATACCGATAAGGCCCGCCTTGCTGGCGGCGTAGTTTGTGGAGCCGGCTTGGCCCATAACGCCGGCGACGGAGCTGATGCTGATTATCCGGCCGAACTTGTTGCGGACCATCGAGCGGGCGGCCACACGCGTCGCAACAAATGCGGCGCGGAGGTTGACGGCAATGACCTTGTCGAAGTCGTCGTCGTCCATCTGAATCATCAGCTTGTCGCGGGTGATGCCGGCGTTGTTGACTAAGATGCCGATACCGCCAAGCTGGTTGGCAAGCTCTTCGAGAACCTCCGTCAGCGCAGTTGTATTGGTAATATCGACGCATTTGGTGATTACCTCGAAACCCTGCTGTCGGCAGACCTGCTCAAGGTCGTTAAGCTGCTCGGCGTTGATGTCTATACCGGCCACAATCCGGCCCTGCTTTAACAGCTCAAGCACAATGGCCCTGCCAATCCCCCTCGCAGCGCCGGTTACAATTGCAAGTCGTTTTTCTGACATATCCTTTGCCTCCATTTAACACTGATTTACACTGCCGATATTAACCACAAAGCCCCGAAGACACAAAGAAAAATCTCAGTGTTTCCGTTGCCGTGGCGGCAGAAAAATCACGTTGTGTTACTCGATGACGTGGATATTTTTCCTGAGGCACATATCCTTGAGGATTCTGGGCCAGACGGTGGCGGAAACCTCGCCGATGTGGGCCTTTTTCAAGAGGAGCATGAAGGTTCGGGATTGTCCGATGCCTCCGCCGATGCTCAGCGGCAGTTGGTTATTCAGGACGCCTTGGTGGTAGGGCATCTTCATAAAGTGCATTTGGTTGGTAATTTCGAGCTGCATTTTGAGCGTATCGGCGTTGACGCGGATGCCCATACTTGTCAGCTCGTGCCGGCGTTTCGTGATGGGGTTCCATACGAGGATGTCGCCGTTAATGCCGTGGGTATCCCGGCCGGTTTCGGAGGAAGTATCGGTTACCCAGTCATCGTAGTCGGCGGCCCTTAGTTCGTGTGGGTAGCCGTCCTTGAGCGTCCAGCCGATGCCGTAAATGAAGACGGCGGTATATTCCTGAGCGATAGCCGTTTCCCGCTGCTTACGCGGCATATCAGGGTATTTTTCGAGAATGTCCTCGGCGTGAATGAAGGTGAGTTTGTCGGGCAGCTTCGGGTACTTGTCGGTTTTAAGCTGTGGAAAGAGTTTCTGAACGTGAGTTTCGGCGCCTTTGATGACCTTCCAGATTTTCTCAACGACTTTTTTGAGGAATTTGAGGTTTCGCTGCTCTTTGGTTATGGCCAATTCCCAGTCCCACTGGTCAACATAGGCAGAGTGGTCGTGGTCGAGGAAGTAATCCTTTCGCACGGCCCGCATATCGGTGAGCAGGCCTTCGCCGACTTCCATGCCGAATTGCTTGAGGGCGACGCGTTTCCACTTTGTTGCGGCCTGCACGACCTGGGCGTCGATGGGGTTTTTGTCGTGGTCGTTTGAGATATGGAAACCGATGGGCGTTCGAGAGCCGTCGCGGTCGAGGTAGTCGTTGACGCCGCTTTCCACGTCCACAATTAAAGGGACAGTAACTCGAATCAGATTAAGCTGTTTGCAAAGATTCTTCTCGATGTAATCCTTGGCGGCATAGACTGCCAGTTGCGTCTCCTTTGGGGACAGCAACGACGTGTAATCCTGCGGAAGAATTTTTTCCAGCTCCGCGTAGTCGCCGATGCCGGGGCCGGCCAAATCTGCCTTCTTGTCTGCCATTTAAATATCTCCTCATAAGCCAATACACGTTCGAGACAACCGCACTCATTTTGGAACAGTAGAAAGGTGAACAGGAGACCGCAGTCTCACATTTTCACCTGTTCCACTGTTCAAATGCTCAACTGCTCTGTTGGTCAAGGACCAACGGGGGGACAGTATGACGGATTTGCCCAAAACTGCAAGAGAAAGTTTCTCTTCGTCGAGTTGACAACCAGGTGCTTTTTTGGGATAAACGTCGCCACACAATACACATTACGAACGACGAAATACGAACGACGAGAGACGAAAAATGAAGACGGCATTTTTATTCCCCGGGCAGGGGGCACAATTCGTCGGAATGGGCAGGGATATAACGGAGCAGTTCCCGGCAGCAAAGGCAATATTCGAAAAGGCAGATAAAATCGTCGGCTTTGATTTGGCGAAGATTTGCTTCGAGGGGCCTGCCGACCGGCTGAGCACGACGACGATGTCGCAGCCGGCGATATTCACGGTCTCGGCTGCCATTTTAGAAGCGCTCAAAACAAACCCTGCATCGGCGGCGTTAAAGCCCGATGTTACCGCGGGGCTTAGTATGGGCGAATACACGGCGTTGTATGCGGCGGGCCTGATTAGTTTCGAGGATGCGCTTGTTTTGGTCAAATTGCGAGGCCAGGCGATGCAGGCGGCAGCCGAGGCGTCGGGCGGCAGAATGGTCGCTATAATCGGGCTTGATGA
>CAYUIL010000173.1:0-4502 GCA_964444715.1 uncultured Pirellulales bacterium
TGATGCAGGAGGTTGAAAAGCCGGAGGAGGCGCCGAGCATCAGGGTGGACTTCAATAAGGGAGACCAGATTAAGATTCGGGAAGGCCCTTTCGAGAGTTTCGAAGGGACCGTAGAGACGATAGACCAGGACCGTGGGATAGTAAAAGTGATTGTAGAGATATTCGGGCGAAGCACGCCGTTGGATATAGAGTACTGGCAGATAGAAAAGGTGTAACTTGGCCGGCGCCGCGGGTGCATTGTGGGACGGCCTAATGTGGAATCCACCTCCGGCGGATAAAGGTGAAGAATGGCAAAGAAGGCAGCAATAAGAGGCGTTAAAGAGTTATTATTAAAGATAAAGTTGCAGGCGTCCGGCGGGCAGGCGACGCCGGCGCCGCCGATTGGTCCTGCGCTGGGCCAGCACGGCGTCAACATCGGGCAGTTTGTGTCGCAGTTCAATGAGCGGACGAAAGACCTCAACGGGACGACGGTGCCCGTTGTGATATCGGTTTATACGGACAAGAGTTTTACGTTTGAGGTGAAGAGTCCGCCGGCGGCTGTTTTGTTAAAGCAGGTGGCGGGCATTGCAAAGGGCAGCGGCGTGCCGAACAAGGAAAAGGTGGGCAAGGTAACGGCCGAGCAGGTGCGGAAGATTGCCCAGACCAAAATCAAGGACCTCAATGCCTACGATTTGGAGCAGGCCCAGAAGATTATCCGCGGCACGGCTCGGAGTATGGGTATTGAGATTGAAGGTTAATAACAGCGAACGAAAAAGGATTCGAGACAAAGGTTTATGACGATTAGAGGCAAAAGATATCGGAAGGAAGCTGAGCAGGTCGGCAAGGCGGCGGTCAGCTTGGCGGAGGCGGTGGCGAAAATCAAGTCGTTCAACTCGACGAAGTTTGACCAGACGGTTCAGTGCGTGCTCTGGCTGGGTATCGACCCGAAACAGTCAGACCAGATTATCCGCGGTGCGATATCGCTGCCTCACGGGATAGGCAAACAAAAGAAGGTTATCGCTTTTTGCGAGGGGGCGGATGCTGAGGCGGCAAAGCAGGCAGGCGCCATTGAGGTGGGCTGCGATGAGCTGATTGCCAAGATACAGGGCGGCTGGGCGGATTTCGACGTTGCTATTGCCTCGCCGAAGGTAATGGGCAAGGTCGGCAAGCTGGGCCGAGTTCTTGGGCCGCAGGGAAAGATGCCATCGCCGAAGAACGGGACGGTTACGTCGGATGTTGCGACGGCGGTGCGTGAGTTTGCGGCGGGCAAGGTGGAATTCAAGAATGACGCCGGCGGGAACGTCCACATGGTGGTCGGAAAGCAGAGCTTTGACGCCCAGAAGCTGATAGAGAACATCGATGCGGCTATCTCGCATATTAAGAAGATTAAGCCGGCCAGCGCAAAGGGGACATATATAAAGAAGGTTTGCATTGCCGCGGCGATGAGCCCTGGTGTAACTGTTGCCGTGTAGGGGAAGTCGGCTTTTATTGCGTATGAAGCTTGAGAAAGAATGCAGGTGAAAAGATGAGCAAATACGTTAAGGAACTATTGCGTGGTGAGCTGGAGAAGAGGATAGCTGGTGAGCACATTACGGATTTTGTCGTCATCAGCACCCAGGGGGTGGACGGAGTCGACAATAATGTGATGCGCGGGGCGCTCAAGCAAAAAGGCGTCAAGCTGATGGTTGTGAAAAACGCATTGTTCAAGAGGGCGCTGGCGAATTTGAAGATGGAGGCGGCGACGGCGCTTTTCACGGGGCCTTGCGCGATTGCTTACGGAAGCGACAGCATAGTGGACGTGGCCAAGGATGTAGCCGAATGGATGGGCAAGGTGCCGGCCATTCATATAAAGGGAGCGTTCCTCGAAGGCGCGGTTCTGGACAGCAAGAAGGCAGAGGAGCTGTCTAAGATGCCGAGCAGGGTGGAGCTGCAGGGTATGGTGGTTACGTTAGCTAAATCACCCGGGGCGAGGTTAGCCGGCGCCATTGGCTCGGCTGCGGGAATCATAGCTGGTTGCATAAAGACGATTACAGACAAAACCGAGGGTGAGGGGAAAAAAGCTGCTTAAAGGAGTATTGGGAACGAATATAAACGGCCTGTGTGGCTGCCCCCGCTTTCGGGGTTAAACGGCGCGGCGTAGCGCCGGCTACCATCGGGCGATTGGATATAGGAGCGTAACAAACATGGCGGAAGAAGTACAAGAAACGAAGGAAACAAAGGAAGCAAAAAGCTGGAGTAACGAAGTCAAAAAGCTTGGCGATGCAATAGTTAAGCTGACGCTGATGCAGGCGAAGGAGCTTGGTGATTATCTTAAGGAAGAGTACGGCATAGAGCCGGCTGCGGGCGGAGCGGTCGTGATGGCCGGTCCCGCAGGCGGCGCGGCGGCTGAAGCGGCGCCTGAGAAAACGATGTTTGATGTCGTTCTCAAGACGGTCGGCGACAAGAAGATTCAGGTTATCAAAGAGGTCAGGGCGTTAACCGCGCTGGGGCTGAAAGAGGCCAAAGACCTCGTTGAGGGCGTTCCCAAGCCGGTCAAAACCGGGGTGAGCAAGGATGAGGCAGAGGCGGCGAAGAAACAGCTCGAGAGTGCCGGTGCGACGGCTGAAATCGCATAGCTGATGTGCGAGGTGGCCTGGTTGTGGGCGGAATGACGGGTTCAGAAAGCGTGTTTGGATTGCCGGTTAGTCAGGAGTAGCAAATGGCTGAGTTGAAAGTGCGCAATTTCGGCAGGATGCGGGAGACGGTTGAGATTCCGGACCTTGTGGCGATACAAAGGAAGGGCTACGATGGGTTTCTGCAAAGGGATGTGCCGCCGACGAAGCGTGCGAACAAGGGGCTGGAGGAGCTGTTTCGTGAGATATTTCCGATAGATAGTTACGACAAGGGAATAACTCTGGAGTATCTGTATTACGAGCTGGAGCAGCCGAGATACTCGGTAACGGAGTGTCGGCAGTTGCGGCTTACGTATGGGTATCCCCTGAAGATTACCTGTCGGCTGCGGAGCAAGGACGGGCAGGACATAGCCGAGCAGGCGATATATCTGGGCGAGATACCAGTGATGATAGGCGGCGGCGAGTTTATCATCAACGGCGCCGAGCGAGTTATCGTCAGCCAGTTGCACAGAAGCCCCGGAGTGGATTTTCTTATCGAGAGCAAGGAAGGCGACCGCATACTGCACGGGGGAAGGATTATACCCGAGCGGGGAAGCTGGATAGAGATAAGTGTTACGCACAAGGACGTGTTGGTGGTGAAAATCGACCAGTCGAGCAAGATTCCTGCCACTGTGCTTTTGCGTGCGCTAAGCGCCGATATGGGCACCACCGAGCAGATAATTCGGCGGTTTTACGAGACAAAGGAGGTTCAGAAAGGCCGGCTGACGCCTGATATGTGGGTGGTGCGGGATATTGTGGATACGGAAAGCGGCGAGATTATCGTCAAGGCAGGGGCGCAAATCGGCGACAAGGTTTCGATAATTCAGCAAAGTGAAATCAAGCGTATTGAGGTTGTCGGAGGGGTGCGGGATGCGCTGATTTTCAATACGCTTGCGGAAGACGACTGCAAGAGTCACGAGCAATCGCTGTTGAAGTTTTATATCAGATTGCGGCCCGGCAACCCGCCCAATCAGGAGAAGGCCAAACAATTTTTTGACGAGAAGTTTTTTGATGTGAATCGGTATCGGTTGGGCAAGGTGGGCAGGTTTCGGCTGAACCGCAAGTTCGGGCAGAACGTTGCCCTGAATGAGATGACGCTTCGGGCCGATGATTTCGTCAACGCGATGAAATACATAATGGGTTTGCGGAACAACGAGGGGGAGGTTGACGACATCGACCATTTGGGCAACCGCCGGCTTAGGACGATTGATGAGCTGGCCGGTGGCGAAATCCGCAAGGGGCTTTTGAAGCTTCGCAAGACCGTGCAGGAACGGATGAGCACGACGAAGGAAAGCGAGCAGCCGCTGCGAATAGCGGATTTGGTCAACTCAAAGAGCGTGTCGAGCAGCATCAACTTTTTCTTCGGGCGGGGAGAATTGAGCCAAATTGTGGACCAGACCAACGCGCTTAGCCAGTTGACTCACGAGAGGCGGTTGTCGGCGCTGGGACCGGGCGGGTTGAACAGGAGGCGGGCGGGTTTTGAGGTCCGCGACGTGCATATCAGCCACTACGGGAGGATTTGTCCTGTCGAGACGCCGGAAGGCACCAACATCGGCCTAATTAGCTCGCTTGCAATATTTGCGACGGTTGACGAATACGGTTTTTTGCTGTCGCCTTATTACAAGGTAGAAAAGGGCAAGTTGACCAACGACGTCATTTACCTGCGGGCAGATGAGGAGATGAGGGCGATATTCGCTCCGCCCAGCGAAGTGGAACCCGGGAAGGGCAGGATACGTGAGGGAATAGTGTTGGCTCGACAGCACGGAGAGCTTGCCCAGGTGTTGAGTGATGAGGTCAATTACGTTGACGTCTCGCCTAAGCAGATTGTGGGTTTGTCGGCTGCGCTGATACCGTTTTTGGAGCATGATGACG
>CAYUIL010000174.1:0-4495 GCA_964444715.1 uncultured Pirellulales bacterium
GGCGCCGGATGTAAAAATGGACCGGCTGATTTCTGCTGAAAACAGACAGCTCAAGGAGCAAATAGAGGCCCTCAAAAAACAGATAGGCCAGTGCGAGGAGGAGAAGCACAAGGCAGAAAAAGGGCTGGAAGAGCAAACCGAGAAAATGATGGAGATTACGATAGAGACGCAGGGAGAGTTAAATGCTGAGATTGGCCGGCTGAAGGCGGAGATAGCGACGCTAAAGGGTGAGAGTGTGGCCGAGCTGCGGACGGATTCGACCCCTTCGACCGGTTCGACAAGCTCACCACAGGCAAGCTCACCGCAAGCAGACGAAAACGAGCCGCCACCACCCCTTCCGGAATAGCTTCAAGGGCCTTATGTGCAGAGTTTCTGGGCGGCGGTGACGCAGTCAGGGGAATCGTTCACGCCACAGGCGGACAAGTTTGTGGGTAGCGTTTTTGGAGAGCAGCGGCGACGAGGCCGACGAACATCGGTTGTGGGCGAAGAGGCCGAGACGTGAGACAGGGGTGGGCCTGAGTGCCGATGAAGTATGGATGCGAGGGCAGTTCGAGGATTTGCATAATCGGTTGATTAGGCGCTTTACCCGAAAAAACAAGGCCTGCTTTTTCGAGTGTTTCGATATAACGCGGGGCGACTTCGTAGCGGTGCCTGAAACGCATTCGGACGGTGCGGGCCTTTGCGAATAGCCGGCAGGCGAGGGTATCGGGTTTAAGCTCGATATCCTGACCGCCGAGGCGCATATTGCCGCCAAGACCTTCGATTTTCAATTGTTCAGGCAGAACATCGATAACGGGTTCTTTGCAATCCGGCTCAATTTCGGTGCTGTTGGCGCCAGGCAATCCGCAGACGCTGCGTGCAAACTCGACTACGGCCATTTGGAAGCCGAAACATAAACCGAGGTAGGGCAGGCCGTTTTCGCGGGCGTATTTGACACAGCAAATTTTGCCTTCTGCGCCGCGAGTGCCGAATCCGCCGGGGACGATGATGCCATCGACATCGGCAAGCTGGCCCGGCGTCGTGGCGTCGGTCAAACCCGTTGTCTCAATCCATTTTATATTCACTTTTGCGCCGAGGGCTATGCCTGCGTGCTCGAGTGCGTTGATGATGGAGGCGTAGCTGTCGCGGACGGAGGTGTATTTGCCCGTTACGGCGATTGTTACGGATTTTTGAGCGGCCTCGATTTTGTCGGTGAAGTCGCACCACTGCGCCCAGGCCTTTCGCTCGTGGCGAAGATTGAGGCGGTCTTCGATTTTCAGGAGGCGAGCGACCTCGAAGTCGAGGCCGCGGTCGCGGAGCATAGCCGGTATCGTATAAACACTGGCCGAATCCGGCAGCGAGACGACCCTCTCGAAGGGGACGTTGCTGTAAACGCTGATTTTCTGGCGAACGGTATCGGTAACGGGACTTGCGGCCCGGCAGGCGATGATGTCGGGCTGAACGCCAAGCTGCATCAGTTGTTTGATGCCTAATTGAGCGGCCTTTGATTTCTGCTCGCCTAAGGTCTGCGGTTCGAGGATATAAGTCAGTGCGACGAAGCAGGAGCTGCAGGGGCCTTCTTCGTAGGCCAGCTCGCGCGTCGCCTCAATGAAGTAGGCGTTTTCGAGGTCGCCGACGGTACCGCCTATTTCGACGAAGACGATGTCGGCCCCGGTTTGCATCGCCAGTTGCCTTAATCGCAATTTGACCTCGCCTGTAACGTGGGGAATCATCTGGACGTCTCTGCCCAAGTAATCGCCGTGGCGTTCCTTGTGGAGGACGTTGCTGAAGATTTGGCCCGAGGTGCAGAAGTTGGCTTTTGATAAATCCTGGTCTAACATTCGCTCGTATGTGCCGAGGTCCATATCACATTCCATACCGTCATCGAGGACGAAGACCTCGCCGTGGCGGAAGGGATTGAGCGTGCCGGAATCGATATTAAGATAACCTTCGAGCTTTATGGGCGTGACCTTAAGCCCTTTATCCTGCATAAGTTTTGCAAGACAGGATGAGAAAATGCCTTTGCCTAAGCCGCTCATCACGGTGCCCATCACGAACAGATACTTCGTTTTGCCGGGCTTGTAGCCGGGCGGAACAGGCGAGAAAAATTCGCTGTCGGTTGATGTCTTACTTACCGATGTCAACAGTTCGCTGTCCTTCATAAATCACCGTCCGTGCTTTTTATTAGCATATCGTTTAGCAAATTCCGCGTATTGAACAGGGGTATCGATGCCTGGGCAGGTGTGTTTGACTTTGGCGACGAGTATATTAAAGCCATTCTCAATGGCACGCAATTGTTCGAGTTTTTCGATTTTCTCAAGAGGTGTCTGCGGCAACTTCGTAATTTTCAGCAGAAAGTCCTTGCGATAAGCATATATACCGAGGTGGCGAAGATAATTTTTAACGGGGCCGATGCCGGCCTGCCGGCGGTCGTATGGGATTACGGAACGGGAGAAGTATATCGCGATGCCGTGACCCGTGACTCGTGACCCGTGACTCGCAACAACGACCTTGACAATGTTGGGGTCGGCGATTTGGGATTCATTTTCAAACTCGGCTGCTAAAGTTGCCATCGGGTAATCGGGGTTATCGAGCAAAAGTTGTGCGACTGCGTCGATATTGGCGGGGTCGATTTCGGGTTCGTCGGCCTGAAGGTTTACAACGATGTCGAAATCCAGCCCCCCTACCGCTTCGGCAATGCGGTCGGTGCCGCTTGGGCAATCGGGCGAGGTCATAATGCAATCGGCGCCGAAGGATTTGGCGGCATCGGCGATTCGCTTGTCGTCGGCGGCGATGAGACAATTGTCCGGCAGTTTGGCAAGTTTGGCCTGTTCGTAAACGTGCTGGATGAGGAATTTGCCGGTGTCTTTGGCGAGAACTTTGGCTGGGAATCTTGTTGAGCTGTATCGAGCAGGAATACAAACGACGACCTTCACTTCTTATCCCCGACAGTAGTTTTTTTTCGAAACTACTGTGGAATCATAATACAGGGCGGGGCTGGGGCTGTCAATAGCAATGGGGGATATTTTGGGGATAGGAGGGAAACCCCGCGGAAGAGCAGATTTTTACAAATCGGGGGTTGACAAAAACAAAAAGGTATGCTATAATGGTTGGATATGATGCAGATTAGCCGGAAGAATCTTGGTTGGTGGCGGCCTGTTGGATAATCCGACGGGCAGGCGGGGAATCTGCACTAAAAACAAGGTAAAAGGTAACGAACGCGGCCTGTTGGATTGAAAACAACGGGCCGCGTTTTTTATTGTAATTTGAACCGTATGCAGGTAAAAGAAGCCATTTAAGGGCACACTCTTATGGATGACTACAGGCAGATAATAGAGAGCGCAAAGCCGGGGGAGATAATCCCGATTGTAAAACGAATCGAGATGAAAGACCCGATGGATTTTTTCGCGAAGATAAGCGATTATGGGCGGGCGAAAAACTGCTGTCTATTGGAGTCGCGGGAATATCTTGCGGGCAGCTCCGCGCTAAGCTTCGGCACGGCAAAGCCGGCGTTGTATCTTACGGGGACGGGGAAGGACTTCGAGATAAGGGCGCTCTCTAAAACCGGCAAGAGGATGATTCTGTATCTGACCGCCAATGCCGAAAAATTTGGTTTTTGCGAGAGGGTTGATTTTAACGCCGAGCGGATAAAGGGCATCATAAAGCGAACAGAGCAATTAGTCGATGAGCAGACGCGGCTATCGAGCACAAACCAGATGGACGTTTTGCGCGCGGTGGCGTTTGCGTTTCGGCTGGCGAGCAAGCCGTTTCGAGTAACCTGCGGATTGTTAGGCGCGATAAGCTATGATTTTATCGACCAGTTCGAGAAGCTGCCGGCCAACAAGGAAGACCTGCTCGGCAACCCGGATTACGAATTGTATTTTGCGGACAATATCTTTCTGATGGACCACGAGCACGGGCAGGGATATATCGTCGTCAATGTAATCATAACCAACGGCGACCGTGAGGAGGCGATTAAAGAGGCACAGGACTGTTTCGATTACTATGCCAATATCGCGAGGTTTGAGACGCCCGGGGCCAAAAAGCATAAAGCTCCCCCGCCGAAATTATCGACCGACACGAATCAAAAGGAATACGAGGCAATGGTGCGCAAGGCCAAGCAGCACATTTTAGACGGGGACATCTTTCAGGTGGTCTTGAGCAGGACAAAGATTGAGCCGTGTGCCGACGAGCCGTTGGACGTGTATAAGCGGTTGCGCGAGCTGAATCCTTCGCCGTATATGTTCTACATAAACACGCCGAACACAGTGCTGCTCGGCTCAAGCCCGGAGCTGAATCTGCGGGTAAGCGGAACCGAGAACCGCAGCGTGGAGATTCGGCCGATAGCGGGGACAAAGCCGAGGGGCAGGGTCGGCGGAAAACTCGACGCGGACATCGACTTCAGATATGAGGCGGAATTGAAGATAGACCGAAAAGAATTAGCTGAACATATGATGCTGGTCGATTTGGCCAGAAACGATATAGCAAGGGTAGCGGAGCCGGGAAGCAGAGTGGT
>CAYUIL010000175.1:0-4484 GCA_964444715.1 uncultured Pirellulales bacterium
CCCCGGGGAGTGGCGCGCCGCCGACGGTGCAAACCGGCCGTCGATAGCGGCACAGTTTGGAAACAAATTCTATGTCCTGGCCAGCAACAGGAAAGATGAGGTGGTGCTGCACACAAGCCAGGCGAAGGACTGGAAGCTGAACAGGGCGTCGCCGGGACAGGACCAGCAGGGACGACGCGCGATTGATTTTGAGCTTGATGAGCGGGGGGGACGCCTCTTTGCAACTGTGACGGGCAAGAACCTCGAAAGGCCGTTGTGCATAATGCTGGACAACGTTGCGTTATCTGCGCCGAAGATACAGTCGCGAATTTACACTCGCGGGCAGATTACGGGCACTTACACACAGACGCAGGTGGATGATATGGTCAGCAAGCTCAACGCCGGCTCGCTGCCCGCACGCCTGATTGAACAGCCCATTTCCGTGCGAACGATAGGGCCATCCATCGGCGCCGACAACCGCGACCAGGGAATCAAAGCCGGCCTCATAGGACTGCTCGGCGTCATTTCGTGCATGCTCATATACTACACGCTCGCCGGCTCAATCGCCGATATGGCCCTGCTTATGAACCTGCTGTTTACGATGGCAATTATGGCCGGACTTCGCGCAACCTTTACAATGCCCGGTATCGCCGGCGTCATACTCACCATCGGTATGAGCGTTGATGCCAACGTCCTTATATTTGAAAGAATACGAGAAGAGCAGCAAAAAGGGGCGTCGCTGGCAATAGCCATCAAAAACGGCTACAATAAAGCGTTCAGCGCTATCTTCGACTCCAACCTGACGACCATCCTGACCGCTGCGATTCTTTACTGGGTGGCTTCCGAAGATATAAAGGGCTTCGCAATCACGCTGATACTTGGTCTTTCATCGAGTATGTTCACGGCATTGTTTGTAACGCGGGTCATATTCGACTGGCTCTTAAAGCGCCGAATCATCAAGGAACATCTCGTGATGATGCGCCTCATACGAAAGCCGAATATCGACTGGATGAAATACCTTCCGGTCTTCCTTGTGTTCTCATCTATATTGACAATCGGCGGGATGATTGTCTTTTTCACGAGGAACGAGACCAAAAACAGTAAATACGACATAGAATTTACCGGCGGAACCAGCGTCCAAATCAATCTCAAGGACAATATAAACCTTACCAGAGAGCAGGTTGAAGACAGAATCCACAAAAAAGGCGAAGAGCTGAATAATAATGCTATTGCCTCGGCGACAATTTACAGCGTAGGCAAATCCGGCAGGCAGTACGAGATAAACACGACGGAGACAAACAAAACCAGGGCGACGATTGTCCTCCCTGACGGCGCCGGGCAGACGGCAGAAACGATAGACGCGGCGATAAAGAAGGCCGCGGCCAAGCAGCAGGCGGAGCTGGACAATCTCGTGGTGTCGGCCGCGGGCACGGCAAGTCAATCGTTCAACATCCGGACAAGCCAGTTGAACAAAACGCTTGTCGGCGACGTCCTGAAGGCGGCCTTCCCCGATGCCAATATATCCAAACCGCAGGTGGAAGAGGTCGTCACGGGCGTAGTCCTCTCGGCATTTGAGGGCGAGCTGAAGGTAATGCAAAATATGCAGCCGAGGATAATCTCGACCGACAAGATTACTGAGTCAACGGTAGATACTTATCCGGAGCTGGCTGATTTTCTTGGGGGAGTGATAATCACCTGCGAGACACAAAGGAGCGGTTCCGCAGCCGAAATCGACCAGCGATTCAGAAACCTCCGTTTCAAACCGGAGATGCGCAACGTCGCCTGGAATCCTTACAAGCTCCTGGGTTCAGAGCTTAGAACGCTTGACCCGAACCAGGCAGTAAAGTCGTTTGTTTACCTCAGTGCCGAGCCGGAAGCCGCGTTCGGCGAGCTGGGCCAGGACGTCTGGACGCAGTTTGCCGAAAATGAAAAGAGCAAGGTTATGGCCGCCGGCCAGCTTGAGACGTCGCTGCCGCAGGTTACGCAGATAAACCCCTCGATTGGTAAAGAGGCCAAGACGCAGGCGCTGGTTGCCATTGTCCTGTCGCTGATTGCAATGCTGATATACATCGCCGTGCGATTCGGCGACCTGCGATACGGCATTGGGTCGGTTGTAACGCTGGCGCACGACGCCACTGTTACGCTCGGCGCAGTGACGGCCTGCACGTACCTTGCCGCCACAACCATCGGACAAAAACTGCTTATCGGCGACTTCAAAATCGATATGATTATGATAGGCGCATTCCTCACCCTCCTCGGCTATTCCATTAACGACACGATAGTGGTTTACGACCGTATTCGTGAGAACCGCCGAAAAGGAACCCTGACGCCGCAGCTTATCAATAACAGCATTAATGAGTGTATGTCAAGGACATTACTGACCGGAACGACCACGCTTTTGGTAGTGCTCGTAATGTATATCTTCGGCGGCAAGGGCCTCCGCGGCTTCAACTTCGCGTTGCTCTTCGGCATCATCGAAGGAACCTATTCGTCCGTCGCTATATCCGCGCCGATTCTGCTTCTCAGGGCAAAGAAAGGACTGATGGCTAAAACCAGAACCACCAGACCAAACCCCCCGCCCGCCAAATAACAACTTTTGTCTCCGGCGGGGTACAGACGTGAGGATTGCTTAAAATTTAGCCCCCTAATTTATTAGGGGGTTACTTCTTCTCGGATTATTGAAGGGTTATTGTTTGTCATTCCCGCGAAAGTTTGTCATTCCCGCGAAAGCGGGAATCCATTTTCTCTCAAATCTTAAATCTCAAATTGACGCAACGCGTCATCCTGCCTGCCCCAGCATGTCGTTGGCAGGGGAGCGCAGCCGAAAGACCTGTCCTCAAATCCCCGCCTTCGCTTCGCCGCGTTGCCCCCGCGAGGTCCGCTTAAAATTTAGCCCCTCAATTTATTGAGTGGGTTACTCCCATTACCGCCTTGCGGCGTATATAGCCCCGCTCTCTGGGCGGGGTTGCCCACGCGAGGATTGCTTTTTGTTTTACCCGCCGTTTTTCTGGCCTCGGCGACTTGTCCGGCGTAGTCCCGATGTTGTTTATCGGGACGAAGTCGGAAGCTAAAAGCGAAGCCGGTCTCAAATCTTAAATCGCAAATGAATCTATCCACCTCCGGCAGATTCATCGAATGAAATTTTTGAGAAATGTCCCATAATTTCCTTGCTTTTCGCCTCTAAATGTGGTATGTTTATTCCTGCTTTGTTGAGGAAGAAATATTTAGCCCGCCGTTTTACGGCGGGTTGCCTTTAAGGATTATTGAAACCATTTAATTACACACTTTTATTTCCTGGAGGGCGAAAAATGAAATGTCTTGAGCTTGTCGAATGGACCTGTCCTGCTTGCCCTCGAATGTTGTTATCGGGGGAGCTTTGTCGAAGGAAAACAACGCATCTAATCACTCTATTAACAGCAACTCTCCTTTTTTCCGCAAATGTTTCTTTCGCCGCCTCTATTAAGGGCTGGGGCTCTATGGCCATAGACAGCAGGGGCAAAATCATCGCCATCGCGGCAGGTGATACTTCATATAGTCTTGCCCTGAAGGCCGACGGCTCTATAGTCGCCTGGGGTCAAAATCTCTGTTGTCAGGCGACGTCCCCCCACGGAAACGACTTTATCGCCATTGCGGCTGGAGAGCTCCACTCTCTTACCTTGAAGTCCGATGGCTCAATCGTCGCCTGGGGCGACAATCATCATGGTCAGGCAACACCTCCAGACGGAAACAACTTTACCGCCATCGCGGCTGGAGAATATCATTCTCTTGCCCTAAAGTCCGACGGCTCCATCGTCGGCTGGGGTAACAACAACTATGGTCAGGCGACGCCCCCTGCTGGAAACAACTTTATCGCCATCGCGGCAGGAGGACTTCATTCCCTTGCCCTTAGATCCGACGGCTCCATCGTCGGCTGGGGCTGGAATATTGTTGGTCAGGCGACGCCTCCTGACGGAAATAACTTCATCACCATTTCGGCTGGAGGGCTTCATTCTCTCGCCTTGAAAGCCGACGGCTCTATCGTCGGCTGGGGCTACAATAGTAATGGCTGGGCGACGCCCCCCGACGGAAATGACTTTATCGCTGTCGCGGCTGGTTCCGGACACTCTCTTGCCCTCAAAGCCGACGGCTCTATCGTCGGCTGGGGCTACAATAGTAATGGCCAGGCGACGCCCCCCGACGGAAACTCTTTTCTCGCCATCGCGGCAGGTGGGTTCCACTCTCTTGCCCTCACCTCCGACGGCTCAATCGTCGGCTGGGGTAACAACGAATATGGTCAGGCGACGCCTCCTCCTGTTGGAAACAACTTCATCGCCATCGCAGCAGGATATGACTATTCTCTTGCCCTGAGGTCCGACGGCTTAATCGTTGGTTGGGGTAGTAATAACGATGGTCAGGCGACGCCGCCTCCAGGAAATAACTTCATCGCTATCGCCGCAGGTGGCGATTTCTATGGTTTTAGTCTTGCCTTGAAATCCGACGGCTCTATCGTCGCCTGGGGCAACAAT
>CAYUIL010000176.1:0-4420 GCA_964444715.1 uncultured Pirellulales bacterium
GACTGGCTTTGCTGAAACGCAGGGCGTAAGGGCACAAGAGCATAAGCGAATTAGAGAATTAGTTGATTAGGGTCGTGAGTTCCAAGCTTGCGGCCTTTTTTCTTTTATTTACCCATTTTTTTGCAAAAATCCCTATTTTTGTATCAAAAAAATTTAATTTTTATGGTTGACAATATAATGGTAATCGTGTATAATTATACGAGAATTATAGAGTTTAGAAAGGAGGTCAAAATATGAATGAATTTATTGAGAAAAACAGGCAGCTGCTAAAAACCTTCTCTATAGCAGCTCGGGTCATCGGTTGGGTGCTCATTCTTGGAGGCGGTATCTGGTTTCTACTGTTCTTACTTTGTATCTTGGCGGTGTCCGACGCTGCTGGTTCGTTAGGATGGCCTTATACTAATGAAAATTTCTTGTACGCATCTTCGGCATTTGTTTTCGACTTCATCTTTTTAGGACTACTTGTGCTGATAATAGGGCAGCTAATCAGACACACGCTTGAAACCGAAAATAAAGCCGGCTGGCTCTTGCGATTTGGTAACAAGATTTTGTGCCTGTACGCATTAGTTATCGTAGGCCGAGCAATCTCACGATACTGCATTTTACATACCGGCCTGATGGAAAAATTCGGTTCCGGACGCTTGTTGTTTATTCAGCCCATAGTGGTACCACTGGCTGCGAAAGCCCTGATTATAGTAGCCCTTGGCATACTTCTGCGGCGAGTTCTGCCGGTTATTGAAGAATCAAAAACGCTGGTTTAAAAGGAGGTTGAAGATGATTAACATTCGATTAGATTATGTTCTTTTGGACCGGCGGATGAAGCTGAAAGATTTAGCAAAGGCAACAGGCTTAGCGGTGAACAATCTTTCGATTCTAAAGACCAACAAGGCCCGAGCAATTCGCTTTTCTACCTTAAACAGCTTATGCAAGGTATTGAACTGCGCGCCTGGGGATTTGATTGAATTTGTCCCGGACTAAGGCACCGGCTAAAGGGACCTGAAAAAAAACTTTTTTTCTTAACACTTCGTAAAAAACCTTGTATAATGTTTTTTCGGCTGTCCAGGAGGATGACAGCTAAAATGCGTCTCTTTTAGTACTCCCCCTGAATTGTCATACAGGCAGCGGGTTTTACCAATGCACAGAAGCAAAAAATAGAGACCTTTTTTAATGAGGGCAAAAATGCGAAAAATAAATCTAAACATTCTGATAGCGGTCTGCGTGCTCACGATGACACTTACGTGGCCGGTTGGGGCAGACACCCACTACGTCACGCCGGGCCAGAGCATCCAGGCGGCCATCGATGCAGCCGTAAACGGCGACGAAATCGAGGTGGCGCAGGGGACGTACAATGAGGCCATAAATTTCAACGGCAAGGCGGTTCGGCTGTACTCAAGCAGCGGGTCGGCCGTTACAACCATCGACGCCAACGGCATCGCCGGCGCCTATCACGTCGTGCAGTGCGTCAGCGGCGAAGACGCCAACACTATCTTAGAGGGCTTTACCATCACCGGCGGCAACGCCAACGGCCTGTTGCCGTCTGGCGGTGGAATGTACGACGTGAATAGCAGCCCGACGGTGACCAACTGCGCCTTCATAGGTAACTCGGCAGACTATGGCGGCGGGATGAGCAACGAGAATAGTAACCCGACGGTGACAAACTGCACCTTCAGCGGCAATACCGCAAACGGAGACGGCGGCGGGATGGACAACTACTCTTCCAGCAACCCAACGGTGACCAACTGCACCTTCAGCGGCAATATCGCAAACAGATACGGCGGCGGGATGGACAACTGGGAGAGCAGTAACCCGACGGTGACAAACTGCACCTTCAGCGGCAATTCGGCGACCAATGCCGGCGGGATGTTCAACTACGCTTCCAGCAGCACGACGGTGACAAACTGCATCTTCTGGGGCGACACACCGGATGAGGTTAACGATGTTAACAGTTCAAGCACTGTTACCTACAGCGACGTAGATGGCGGGACGGGCCAGAGCTGGTTTGGCACGGGCTGTATTGATGCCGACCCGTTATTCATAAACGCCACGGGCGGTGATTTGCGGCTGTCATCGTCCGCGTCACCCTGCGTGGATACCGGCAACAACAGTGCACCTTCTCTGCCTGCAACCGACCTGGCAGGCAATCCGCGCGTGGTAGATGGTGACCGGAATGGTACGGCCGTCGTGGATATGGGCGCATTTGAGTTACAGTCTCGGGAGATTCGTAATATCACTCAGGACCGCTGGTATGAGACTATTCAGGTGGCCATCGACGATGCCAACAATGGCGATGAAATCGAGGTGGCGCCTGGGACGTACAATGAGGCCATAAATTTCAACGGCAAGGCGGTTCGGCTGTACTCAAGCCACGGGCCTGATGTTACCACAATCGATGCCAACGGGACCTATCACGTCGTGCAGTGCGTAAGCGGCGAAGATGCCAACACTATCTTAGAGGGCTTTACCATCACCGGCGGCAACGCAAACGGTTCTTCTCCGGATGACCGGGGCGGCGGGATGTACAACGACAACAGCATCCCCACGATTACAAGCTGCATCTTTACCGGAAACAAGGCCACCTTCGGAGGGGGGATGTTAAACATAGACTGCAACCCGACCGTGACCGGCTGCACCTTCGAAAATAATACTGCCTCGGGTGCAATTGGCGGCGGCGGGATGTACAACCACAACAGCAGCCCTTTGTTGACTTACTGCACCTTCAGCGGAAATTCGGGTGGGCCCTGGGGGGGCGGGGGTATCTTCAACGCTGCGAGTAGCAATCCGACGCTGATAAACTGCACATTCAGCGGAAACGTCGCCAGCTACGGCGGTGGCGGGATATATAACTGGAATGATACCACGCCAATTTTGATCAACTGCACGTTCAGCGGCAATTCAGCTAACTACGGCGGCGGGATGTTTAATATCAACAATAGCAGACCGACAGTCACTGGTTGCTCCTTTAACGCAAATATGTCCGAGCTTGGCGGTGGGATGTTCGATTCCAACAGCAGTTCGACGGTGACAAACTGCACCTTCAGCAGCAATATAGCTGACGCCAACGGCGGTGGGATGTACAACACAAACACCAGCAGCCCGACAGTGACCAACTGCATCCTCTGGGGCAACGAGCCGAATGAGATTCTCGATGTTAACAGTTCAACCACTGTTACCTACAGCGACGTAGATGGCGGGACGGGCCAGAGCTGGTTTGGAACGGGCTGTATCGATGCCGACCCTTGTTTCATTGACCCCAACGGCCCGGATGGCATCATCGGTACCAAAGATGACAACCTGCGGTTAAAATCGGACTCACCCTGCATTGACGCAGGCGATAACAGTGCAGTAACAGAGGCCACCGACCTTGACGGGTTGGAAAGAATTGTTGACGCTAATTGCGATGGCACGGCAACGGTCGATATGGGTGCTTACGAATTTGACTGGCTTTATTTAGGGGATTTTGCCGGCGGTTGCGATATTGATTTTGTCGATTTTTCGGTTCTGGCGCAAAGCTGGCTGCAGGATAATCCTGCGATAGACATTGCACCTTATCTTGACCCTGACGGCATAATTGATTTTCAGGAACTGATTGTAATGACCGACAACTGGCTGGCGGACCTTTAACCGCTTAAAGTAACATAGACTTTAAAAATATATGGGCCGTGAGGATTGAACTCACGGCCTTTTTTCTTTTCTTTGGCATTTCGGTGTGATAGACTGCTGACGTCTTTGCTATGGAAGAATTATCGCAGAAAGGACGCTATGAAGCAGGATATAGGAATTTACTCGAACAAAGTAAAAGCGGTCCACAGATATGAAATTGTACGGAGCGGGAAAAAGATGAGCGTAGCGGGTTTACCCGCCGTGGCGGGAAAGAAATTTCACTTTATTGGTGTCGGCGGGATTGGGATGAGCGGGCTGGCACAGCTTTTAATAAAAAATAATGCTATTGTTTCCGGCTCAGACCAGACTATAGGCAGTGTTATCGATAAGCTCTGCAAGCTGGGGGCGGATATAAAAATCGGGCATAACGCGAAGTATCTCGACCCTCAAATCGACTCGTCAGGGCGAAGGCCCAGCCGTAGCCTCGATGCGGTCGTCATCTCAGCAGCGATAAAAGAGGACAATCCCGAATTAAAACTGGCACGGCAAAGGCAGGTCAAGATTTATAAATACGCCCAGATGCTGGGAGAGGTAATGAATCAGTATGAGGGTATCGCTGTAGCAGGCACCCACGGCAAGAGCACTACAAGCGGCTGGCTTACATATCTGCTAAAGCTGGTAGGGGTCGATGTGAATTTTATTATAGGGGCAGAAGTCAGCCAACTGCGGAGTTCTTCCGGCGTGGGTGATAGTAAATATTTCGTAGCCGAGGCCTGCGAATACGACCGCAGCTTTCTGAACCTAAAACCGAAAATCGCCT
>CAYUIL010000177.1:0-4414 GCA_964444715.1 uncultured Pirellulales bacterium
CCGTAGCGAGCATTGCCAGGGACGGCTTTGCGTTGGACGAGTTGGGCTGTAACACATCTGCGAATCGTGATTGTCAGGGATGGTTTGATTGATGGTTTGTTTTAATTAAGGAGTGCAGCAGGGGCTGCCAATAAGCCCCGCAGGGCCGAGAGGCGTTGTCGATTAGGCCAATGGCCGGGTACGCCGTTTGAAGGTTCGAAGCCCCGATTCGTTAAGGAAGGCGATTTGGTAATCGAGCGCCGGGGCCGCGGGTGTTCGATAATCAGTCAAGGCCTTTCCTGCCAAAAAGTGAGACAGGTTGCCGGCGACAGTGTAAGTTTAGACGGCAAGAGAGATATTTATTTTGCTGAGTCGGCGGCGGTGAAGGTGTAGTTTGTTTGCAGATTGCGGCAAAAGGCGTGAAAACGGGTTGCAATAATACTGAGGACTTGGGCGCGGGTTTATGGCCGGTGAGACCGAAAGAATAAAGATAAGGATGGAGGCCTACGACCACAGGATTCTGGATGCCTCTGCAAAGGAGATAGTAGAGCACGCCAGAAGGACGAATGCCCGTGTAAGCGGCCCTATTCCATTGCCGACTCGAATCGAAAGGTACACAGTGCTGCGAAGCCCTCACGTTGATAAGAAATCGCGTGAGCAGTTTGAATTGCGGACACACAAGCGTCTGATTGATATTCGCGAGGCCAATGCCCGGACGGTTGAGGTGCTGAACCGGCTGGTGGTGCCGGCGGGTGTTTTCGTAAAGATTAAGGCGTAAAGTGGCTGGTCAGTAACCGGGAAGACGAAAAGTGGTGATGCTGCTGGGTAAAAAGATTGGGATGACGCAGGTTTACGATGAACAGAAGCGGCTGTTGCCCGTTACGGTCATACAGGCCGGCCCCTGCGTCGTGATGCAGGTCAAGACCGTCGAGACGGACGGCTATAACGCGGTGCAGTTGGGTTATGACGATGTGAAGAAGTCCCGTATGAAGAAACCGGAAATGGGACATGCCGACAAGGCACATACCTCCCCAAAGAGATTTGTCAGGGAAATGCGTTTGCCCAACGACGCAAAGATAGAATTTAATCCGGGTGATTCGATGACCGTTTCGGTGTTTGCCGACACAAAAAGAGTGGACGTCATCGGAACCAGCAAGGGCAAGGGATTTGCCGGCCCGATGAAGCGATACCACTTTGGCGGTATGTCGGCTTCGCACGGGACCGAACGCAAACACCGTGCACCGGGTTCCCAGGCGGGTTATGGAACAGACCGGGGTCACGGCGGAGATATAAAAAAGGGCAAGAAGATGGGTGGGCATCTGGGTGCGGTGCGAGTAACGGTCAAGACCCATCGGCTTGTCTCGATAGACCAGGAAAATCACCTGCTGGTGGTCAAAGGGTCGGTGCCGGGGCCTGCAGGGGGATATGTTATGGTTCGCAGCGCGCAGAAAGGATAGCCGTTAGCACTCGTCTCGGCGAAGGCAAGAGCTATGGGTATAAGCAATTGCTAAAGACGCCGAGCCGGAGCCGAACAAGGCTTAGAATATGATTAGTTTGCCTGTATATGATAGAGACGGTCAAGAGGTCGACACCTTGAAGGTGGATGAGTCGGCGTTTGGGGGGCGCGTGAGGTATGCGCTGTTAAAGCAGGCGATAGTGATGTATCAGGCGAATAAACGCGTGGGAACGGCAGCGACGAAAAGCAGGTCTATGGTGGAAGGTTCTACGCGAAAGCTGTATGCACAAAAACACACCGGCAACGCACGAGTCGGCAACATAAGGACGGCCAAGCGGGTGGGCGGAGGCGTGACGTTTGCCAAGGTGGCGCGGGATTTCAGCCAGCGGATGCCTAAAAAGCAAAAGCTTCTGGCGAGGGATTCAGCAATACTGGCGAAGCTTTTGAGCAACAACGTGGTGGTTGTTGACCAATTGAAGTTTGAGAAACCGAAGACAAAGGATTTTGCGAATATATTAGGCAATTTGAAGATAGACCGTAGTTGTCTTGTGGTGACAGGCGACTATGACGAGACGGTTTACCGCTCGGCAAGAAACATACCGCGAGTTTTGGTGCTGCCGGCGGCCGAGTCGAATGCGGGAGATATTTGCAGGCACACCAAGGTGCTGTTTACGAAAGAGGCGTTCCTGTCTCTTATGAACAAGGACAATGGTGGTGAGAATTAGCTGCGGGCATTATGGACGACCATAATATCATAGTTCGGCCATTGATTACGGAGCAGGGGACGCACCTTGCGAGCAAAGTAAGTGCATACGCGTTTGAAGTGAACAAGGTTGCGAACAAGCAGCAGATAAAAGGCGCCGTTGAGCGGCTGTATAACGTTAAGGTCAGCAGGGTAAGGACCGCCAACAGGAAAGGGAAACTCAGGCGCAAGGGCAGGATGATGGGTTACACGCCGGACTGGAAAAAGGCCGTTGTGTATCTGGAGCACGATTATCACATAGACCTGTTCTAAAGAAGAAAGAGGCGGCGTATGGGAATCAAAATTTACAATCCGACAAGTGCTGGACGAAGAAACAGCTCGGTCAACGACTTTGCCGAGTTGACTACCAATAGGCCGGAAAAGTCGCTTTGCGTCCGCATAAAGAAGGCCGGCGGCAGAAATCACAGCGGGATGACGATGGTTCGGTTCAGAGGCGGTGGAGCGAGGAAGCTTTACCGCCTTATTGATTTTAAGCGCGACAAAGACGGCGTCCCGGCCAGAGTGGCGACGGTCGAGTATGACCCGAACAGGAATTGTTATATATCGTTGCTGCACTACATCGACGGCGAGAAGCGGTATATATTGGCGCCGGAGGGTATGAAGCAGGGTGACAAGGTGGAGAGCGGGCCGACTTGTGAGCCGAAGGCAGGCAACGCGATGCCGTTGGAGGCGATTCCGAGCGGCCTTGAGGTTCACAACATTGAGATGGCGGCCGGTCAGGGCGGCAAGCTGGTGCGTGGGGCTGGCGGTGCGGCGAGAATAATCGCCAAGGAAGGTGATTGGGTAACGCTTTTGCTGCCCAGCGGCGAGATGCGGATGATTCGCAAGGAATGTCGGGCGACAATAGGCCGGCTGAGTAACGCCGACTATCAGAATATTACGTGGGGCAAGGCGGGGCGGACGCGACATCTGGGTCGCAGGCCGCACGTCCGCGGCAAGGCCCAGAACCCGGTATCTCACCCGATGGGCGGCGGCGAAGGCAGGAGCAACGGCGGACGGCATCCCTGCTCGCCAACCGGTGTGCTGGCAAAGGGCGGAAAGACAAGGTGTCCGCGAAAGATAAGCAACAAGCGAATCATCCGAAGGCGCAGAGGCACCTTGCATGGGCAGCAGACAGTGTAAGGCAGGAAAGGCATTATCGAGGCCGGCTTGAGGAAACAGAATGGGAAGATCGCTTAAAAAGGGGCCATACGTTGACGAAAAGCTGTTTGCCAAGGTCAATAGGCAGGTGCAGACAGGGGCACGCGACCCGATAAAGACCTGGGCACGCAGGTGCACGATAATACCGGAGTGTGTAGGTTTTACTTTTATGGTGCACAACGGCAAGATGTTCCACAAGGTATATGTTACCGAGGATATGGTGGGTCATAAGCTTGGGGAATTTTCCCCGACCAGGGTATTCAGGGGCCATTCAACAAGGAGGGTAGAAGAGACACCGACGTCGGGGATAAGGCGGTAAACTGTTATGTTAAGCGGCAAGAAGCTAAAACAACTCGGTCAGCAACGGAAGGTGAGCGTGGAGCAGTTGGCCGGCCAGCTCGCAAGAGCGGGGCTGGAAAAGCAGGCCGCGGTCTCGGCGGTCAAGAACTGGGAAAGAGGGTTGTTTAAGCCGAGGCCCCGCAGCGAAGACGTCAAACGCCTTGCGGCGGCGCTGGGGGTGGAGGCCAACGAGCTGGCTGGTTGGTGTTCGTCATATCGCTATGCGCCGCTGTCGCCAAGCAAGGCACGGCTGGTGACGCAGTTGATAGTCGGACGTCCCGTGCAGGATGCGCTGGATATTCTGAAGTTTACGAGGAAGCGTGCCGTGGAAATGGTCAGCAAAGCCCTAAGGGCCGCGGTTGCCGACGCGGACGAGCAGGAAGCGGACGTGGATAATCTTTATGTGAGCGAAGCGCGGGTGGACGATGCCGGCATTCGGATTGGGACCAAGCGGTGGATGGCCAAGGACAGGGGCAGGGCACATTCTCTTCGCAAGAAGGGCTGTCATATACATGTGACGGTTTCGCAGCCGTAGCGGCGGGTAAGCAATGTTGAAGCGAACGTAATTATGGGTCAGAAGGTATCGCCAATAGGTTTCAGGACAGGTATAACGCGGGGCTGGCAGAGCACGTGGTTTGCATCAAAGGCGGACTACGGGACATTTCTCGTTGAAGACCAGAATATTCGCAAATATATCGACAAGAAATACAACCGGCAGATGCCGAAGGGCGGTGTTG
>CAYUIL010000178.1:0-4348 GCA_964444715.1 uncultured Pirellulales bacterium
GAGGACAGCATACTTATTTCTTCTTAAATCCGCAATTTTCTTTTTTTTCTTTTGACTTGTGCCTTTTGCCTGCCCTGCGTCGTGTCCGGCGTAGTCCCGCACCTATTTTCAGCACGCCGGATTTTATAGTGCATCTCGCTTATTCCTAAATCTCGCGTTTCCTCTTCCTCTCGCTTGGTAAAAAAATAGGTGCGGGACGAAGTCGGAAGCCCTTCGGCGAAGTGGGGTGCATTTTTGCGGCTAAAAAAACCGTCCGCCGAAGGCGAGACCTTGCCAAGGGCGGGTGCAAATTCGTGGCCAATTTTTTCTTTCATTGTTCTTTGCCGCGCGTTAAAATCTCTATGCTAAAGGGTGATGTTTCAGGGATGAAGTATGGTCAAATCGAACGCAAGCGTATATCGGGCCAAGGCGAAGGCCAGTCAAGGGTTAGAAGTGGTTACCAACGGCTTTAACGGTCTTGCAGGCAAACGATTCCATTTCATAGGCGCAGGCGGCATCGGTATGAGCGGCTTAGCTGCGCTATTGGTCAAGCACAGGGCAATTGTTACCGGTTCCGACCAGACCGCGGGTGCGGTAATCGAGCGACTGCGTTTGCGGGGAGCCGACATAAAGATTGGGCACAAGGAGCACAACCTTGACCCCGCGACCGATGCCGTCGTGATATCGGCTGCGATAAGGGAGGTTAATCCTGAACTTAAGTTAGCTCGTCAACTTGGCATCAGGGTCTATAAATACGCCGAGATGTTGGGCAGATTGTTCAACTGCTACTCCGGCATTGCAGTAGCGGGCACCCACGGCAAAAGCACCACAAGCGGCTGGCTCGCATATCTCCTGAAACAGGCCGGCCTCAACCCGACCTTCATTGTGGGCGCCGACATCCCCCAGTTAGGCGGCAATTCCGGCATCGGCAACGGCAGGTGGTTTGTGGCAGAGGCCTGCGAATATGACCGCAGCTTCCTCAACCTCAAGCCGCAAATCGGCTGCGTGTTGAACATCGAGCAGGACCATCTGGATTACTATAAGGACGAGGCGGAGATTGTCGAGGCATTCTGCGATTTCGCTAAGGGCATAAAGCCGGGCGGAATGTTGACTGCCAGCGGCGAGGACGCAAACGTCGCTAAGGTGATTAAAGTATTGCCGACTGGTACGCGATGTGAGACGTTTGGGCTTGCCGAGCGGTGCAACTGGCGTGCGGCGAACCTTGATGAGGGCGACGGGCTGTATGCGTTTGATGTCTGCCGCGACGGCCGGCATCTGGGCCGGGTGCGAATCAGCGTGCCGGGCAAGCACAATATTAGCAATGCGCTGGCGGTCGTGGCGTCGGCGGTAAATGCGGGTGTCGAGCCAGGTGAGGTCCTGCGACTGCTGCCCGGCTTTACTGGTGTTGACCGTCGGCTGATGCTCAGGGCGCAGATTAAGGGTATAACCATTCTCGATGACTACGCGCATCATCCGACCGAAATAAAGGCGTCGCTCAAGGCGATAAAGGAGCATTACCAGCCAAAACACCTGTGGTGCATTTTTCAGCCGCATCAATACAGCAGAACGCGATTTTTGTTGGACGACTTTGCTGAAAGCTTCAGACTTGCCGATATAACTATTATGCCTGAGATTTACTTTGTCCGGGATTCGCAGCAGTCAAGAAGAGAGGTGAATTCTCAGGTGCTGGTGGACAGGATTCGGGCAAGGGGAAGCGAGGCGATGTTTATTGACGGCTTCGCTGCGATTTGCGATTATTTAACCAAACAGGTCCGTAGCGGGGACGCGGTGGTTACAATGGGCGCAGGCGATATCTGGAAGGTGGCAGATGAATTTGTTCGATGGGTTGGAAAAAATCGTTGAAAAGAATCATCCGCTGGCGAAAGAGACGTGGTACGGGCTGGGCGGTGCCGCCGATTACTTTATCAAGCCGCAAACAACAGAACAGCTCAAGCAGGTTGCCAGGCGATGCAATGAGAACAATGTGCCGATTTACGTGCTGGGATATGGCTCGAACCTGCTCGTTTGCGACGAAGGGGTCCGCGGCGCGGTGATACAGCTCAAAAGCGACGGTTTCTCGCAGATGAAGTTCGAGAAAGGGCGGGTTACCGCAGGGGCGGGCGTTGAGCTTAGCCGGCTGCTGCTGACCTGCGCCAAAAGAGGGCTTTCGGGGCTTGAGCCGCTGACGGGCATACCCGGGTCGGTGGGGGGGGCGGTGCGGATGAATTCCGGCGGCAACTTCGGAGACATCGGGACCGCTGTTGAGACCGTTATGCTGATGGACAAGGACGGCGAGGTCTTCGAAAAGAGCAAGCCCGAACTGCAGTTTGACTACCGGCGGACAAACATCACGACAAAATTCATCCTCGAGGCCCGGATGAACCTGGCTCCCGGCGACCCGGACCACATTACACGGACGATTAAGGAGAACTGGGTTTACAAGAAGAACAACCAGCCGTTGAATACGATAAATTCCGGCTGCATATTCAAGAATCCCCGGGGTCTATCCGCAGGCGCGCTGATTGACCGCACGGGGCTTAAAGGGCTGCAGATAGGCGGGGCCGTCGTAAGCGAAAAGCACGCCAACTTCATTATTGCGCGGAAGGGCTGCACCAGCCGGGACGTTATGCGGCTGATAGAGCTGATAACCGAAAAAGTCAAAAAGCAGTTCAATGTCGAACTGGAGCTTGAAATAGAAATCTGGAAATGACGATGCAGTCCCGGTATCGGTCAGGTCCCGAATCCTGCCCCCAGCCCAATCAGCTCAATCCGCCGAAAGAAGGGCGGACAAGTCCGCCAAAAGGAAGGCGGGTAAACCCGCCAAAGGAAGGGCGGATAAACCCGCCAAACAAAAGGCGGGTAAAGGTGGCGGTCCTTATGGGGGGAGTCAGCCGCGAGCGCGACGTGAGCATCGAAAGCGGCAGGTGCGTCGCTGAGGCGATGAAGCAGGCAGGCGTTAACGTCGTCGTCGCGGACGTGAAACCCGACCAGCTGGACGTTCTCGAAGACAAAAGCATCGACGTATTTTTCATCGCGCTTCATGGCACGTGGGGCGAGGACGGCACCCTGCAGGAAATCCTTGAATCAAAAGGTCTGGTTTATACCGGCAGCGGGCCGCAGGCGAGCCGGCTGGCGTTCGACAAGTGGGAAAGCAAAAAATACTTTATCAAGGCAGGGGTCCCTACGCCAGAAGCAATACGCTTTAAGCCGGAATTAAAAAACCTAGATTCCCGCTTGCGCGGGAATGACAAAGGGGATTTTCGCGGGAATGACAAAGGGGATTTTCGCGGGAATGACAATTGGAAGGATAAGGCGAAGGACGGCTTCCGGCAGTTTGGTGAAAGATACGTGGTCAAGCCGCTGCACGAAGGCAGCACCTTTGGCATATCAATCGCAGATAACGCCGAACAGGCCGTCACCGCCGCAAAGAAATGCGCCGCGGAGTTTGGCGATTGTATGATAGAAAAATTCATAAGCGGCAGAGAGATAACCGTCAGCGTCCTTGGAAAAGATGCCCTGCCCATCCTGGAAATTCGTGCACGAGGCGGCTTTTACGATTATCAGGCGAAATACTTAGACGACAAGACGGAATACCTGTTCGATACGATAAACAATCCCGCCCTCGCGGCCCGGATACAAAAATCGGCGATTGACTGTTTTAATGCGCTGGGGTGCCGTGGTTCTGCGAGGGTTGATTTTATTCTCGGCGACAACGGCATTCCCTACGTCCTTGAAATCAATAACGTCCCGGGGATGACGAGCCATTCGCTTTTGCCCAAGGCGGCGGCAAAGGCCGGTATCTCGATGAGCCAGTTGTGCCTCAGGATTGTGGAGATGGCCCTGGCTGACGCCACCGCCGTTCGGAGACAGTAAAAGTGGCTGGCAGAAGAAAAAGACAGCTCGGTGTGAGAACATCATTCGGGCACGAATCAGCCAGGGGCCGCAGGTCGAGCGTGTTAGGCCTGCTGAAAGGGGTGATGTTTATCTGCTCGCTTGTCGCAGTGCTGGCGGGCTTCGCGTTTCTGGATAGATACGTAAAAAAGCTGGCTCCTGCCTCGCCGGGCGGCCGGACCATCGAACTGGTTGGGGACATTCCAAACTGGGTCAGTGAAGAGGTTAGAAACAGGGTTTACGCAGCAGCCACGGCCGAGGCGAACAACGAGGGAGCTGACGAGAATATCGCCGTGTCCGTTCAGCGCAGTATCGAACGGCTGGTGCCCTGGCTTGCCGATGTAAGGATTCAGACCACTCACAACAGCATTCGCATACGGGGGAGATGGCGAAAACCGATTGCCGTGGTTACAGCGTGCCAAAGCAAATTCTTCATCGATACTGATTTGGTTATCCTCGATTACATACCGGTGGCGGA
>CAYUIL010000179.1:0-4338 GCA_964444715.1 uncultured Pirellulales bacterium
CGTCGCGGCTGTCCTCGACAAAACAAAACTTTCGCAGGAGGACAGAATGGTTCTCGAACAATATGCTGAAGCCACCTGCAGCGGATATTGTGCCGGCTGCGCTCACATCTGCGATGCGGCCGTTCCCGACGCTCCATACGTCAGTGACGTTATGCGGTCATTGATGTATCATAACAATTATGGCGACAGGCAACTTGCAAAACAGCTTTTCGCGGAAATTCCGGCCGAGGCAAGAGCCAATTTGCTCAATATCGACTATAGCGTTGCCGAGGCCCGTTGCCCACAGCGATTGCCCATCGGCCGGCTTATGGCCCAGGCCGCCGGCAAACTTGCCTGAAGCAAAATTTCGAACCCGGCAGCTATTCTTGGCGCCGGAACCCGAAAAAATTTTGCCGCCAGTCGAATCGTAACCTCTTTGCAGAAAAGACCTTACGCTTTGCCAACCTCTTTTTTCTTGGTGCTGACTACGGGGACAGGTTAGAATACAGTTTGTGTAGAGAGGTGTAGCGTTGGAGTTTCGGCTTCGGCGAAGAGGTGATGAGAAAGTTTTACTATAATTTCTGGCTTCCTTTCACGGCCAACAAAAAGAGGATTCTTATCCTTGCAATCGCCACATACATCGCCTTGTGTTAAAAGGCGTGCGCGCCTCGGCGCAGCCGCAGGCGAAGCCGGGTATCTTTTTGGTGTTTCTTTCCGACCGCTTTTATTGAGCGGTTTTTTTATGCGCCCATTTCCCAAGGTTGACACCCACAGGTCCCCGATTTAAGCTTTAGGCAATTATCTGGCTGGAAAGGGACTTGAAAATGATAGTTATGACAGGCGGGGCCGGCTTCATCGGCTCGGCGTTAATCGCCGCTCTCAACAAACGCGGCATAACTGACATCCTCGTCGTTGACCGCCTCGGCTCAGACCAGAGATGGAAGAACCTTGTCAACCTGCGATTCGCCGACTACATCGACAAAGAGGACTTTCTCGAAATGGTGTCTGAAGACATGCTTCCCTTTTCCGTGGATGTCGTCTTCCACCTCGGCGCCTGCTCATCGACTACAGAGACGGACGTTTCATTCCTTATGGACAATAACTTCGAATACACCAAACAGTTGGCCCAGTGGTCGGCTGACGAAAACATCCGGCTCATTTACGCATCCAGCGCAGCCACCTACGGTGACGGCTCACAGGGTTTCAGCGACGATGAAGAAAAACTCGAACAGATTAGGCCCCTCAATCCCTACGGCTACTCGAAACACCTCTTTGACCTGTGGGCAAAGAGAAACGGGCTGCTTGGTAAAATCGTCGGCCTGAAATACTTCAACGTCTTCGGCCCCAATGAATATCACAAGCAAGATATGCGAAGTTTCGTCCTAAAGGCCTTCGAGCAGATAAATGCAGCCGGCAAGGTCCGCCTGTTCAAATCCTTCAATCCCGATTACAAAGACGGTGAGCAAAAACGTGACTTCCTTTACGTCAAAGACGCGGTCGATATGACGCTTTTCTTTTTCGATAACCCGAAGACAGCCGGCATATACAATATCGGCGCAGGTATCGCCCGCTCCTGGAACGACCTCGCCAAAGCCGTCTTCACGGCAATGGGCAAAAAGCCAAATATCGAATATATCGATATGCCCGACTCCGTCCGCAACCAGTACCAGTATTTCACCGAAGCCGACATCACCAAACTTCGCTCCACCGGCTACAAAAAGCAAATCACTTCCCTCGAAGAATCTGTAAAAGACTATGTCTCACATTACCTGATGCAGGACGCATACTTAAGTGGAGCATAAACAAGATGCCGTTTACGCCGTATCATTTCGGGCCAAGTGCGCTGATTGGGCTGCCGCTAAAACGATGGATTGATATTCCGGTTTTTGTCTTGGCCAATGTGGTGATTGACCTTGAGCCGGGAGCGGTGATTTTCTTTCGGCTTGATTATCCCCTGCATGGCTATTTTCACACGTTCCTTATCGGCGGCCTTGTCGGATTGCTTTGGGGACTTGCCGCATATCCTTTACGGCCGTTTTTCGGATTTTTTATGCGTATCCTGCGTTTATCATATCAGCCAACCCTGTCGAAGATGATGCTTTCCGGCCTGCTCGGCGCGTGGCTTCATCTCTTATTCGACGCGGTCTTCTATAAGGAGATGAATCCCTTCTGGCCGATAACAGGCAATCCTCTTCACGCCATTGTTCGGTATCAGACGGTATATTTGATATGTGAAGTATCACTTATTGCCGCAGCGGTTGTTTATCCCGCCTGGGCTTGGCATAACTACCGCAAGGCCAAAAGTGAATCCACCCCCTGACCTTGCTTCTGTTATTCTCATCACTTATAATCCCATAGATTTATTTCGATTACCTTTTGGGATAACGATTTATGCATGAGTCAATTGCAGAACAAGTCAAATTGCTGAAACGCGGCACGGTGGAGATTTTCACTGAAGCCGAGTTGGCCGAAAAGCTTACCAATGCGGCCAAAGAGAAACGCCAACTCAGAATCAAGCTTGGTCTTGACCCCACAAGCCCGGATATTCATCTGGGCCATACGGTCGTGCTGCGGAAGATGCGCCAGTTCCAGGACTTAGGCCACAAGGCCGTTTTGATTATCGGCGATTACACCGCCCGAATAGGCGACCCCTCGGGTCAGAACACCACGCGCCCGATGCTCTCGTCTGAGCAAATCGAAAAAAACGCAAAAACGTATTTCGAGCAGGCGGGCAAAATCCTCGATACCTCACCAAGCAAACTTGAGGTTCGCTACAACAGTGACTGGCTCTCAGATTTGAAGTTGGCTGACTTTATTCTGCTTACAAAATGTATGACTGTTTCGAGAATGCTTGAACGTGACACCTTTGAGATACGGTATAAAAAGGGAGATCCCATTGGTATCCACGAGTTTCTGTATCCGCTGATGCAGGGATACGACTCATATATGATAGCCAGTGACGTTGAATTGGGTGGCACAGATCAGACATTTAATAATCTCGTCGGCAGAGACATTCAGCGCGTCCATAGTCAGCAACCGCAAGTTGTGATTACTGTCCCTATCCTTGTCGGCTTGGACGGCAAGGAGAAAATGAGCAAATCCAAAGGCAACTATATCGGCGTCACCGACAGCCCCGGCGATATGTTCGGCAAGGTGATGAGCATCTCGGACGATATGATGGAAAATTACTTCACTCTGTTGACTGACCTGCCTGCCGAAAAAATCGCAGGACTGACCAATTCCCAAAAGACCCACCCGAAAGAGGCCAAGGTTCTGCTGGCTAAGACAATTGTCTCGCAGTTTTACGATGCCAAAGCCGCCGAAGTGGCTGCTGAACAATTCGATAAGGTCTTCGCCCAAAAGCAACTGCCCGACGAAATTACCGAGTTCAAATTGCCCGCTGAGCCGATTTCAGTGAAGCAGCTCCTGCTTGCCTGCAAACTTGTTACAACCGGCGGCGACGCAAAACGAATGTGCGCACAATCCGCTGTGACTATCGACGGCCAAAAGATTACCGACCCAAACGCCCAAATCACCCCCAAAACCGGTATGACCATCCAAGTCGGCAAACGCAAATTCGCAAAGGTCATAGTGAAGTAGCACAATCATTGGCGTTAGGGCGACTGGGCGGTACAGGACTTGAACCTGTGACCCCCTGCGTGTAAGGCAGGTGCTCTGGCCAACTGAGCTAACCGCCCGTATGCGAGCAGGATACGCACCTTTTGCCCTTGCGTCAATATCCTGAATGGCTTATATTCACGCAGGTAGTTATTATCCGGAGGCGCATTATGACGGTATTTGAGGCGATTAAGAAGAGATACTCGTGCAGGGCCTATCAGGATAAGCCCGTCGAGCAGGAAAAATTAGACAAAATTTTCGAGGCGGCCAGGCAGGCGCCTTCGGCGAAGAATCTGCAGGACTGGCGATTCATCGTCGTAACCGACAAGAAACGCAAACAGCAGGTGGCCGATTGCACAAATCACTCGGAAGCGTTTGGGCAGGTGGGTGCAATGATAGCGGCCTGTAGCGTTTGCAGAGAAACAATGCGATGCGGCCAGCAGATTGCGCCGATTGACGTCTCCATTGCGCTGGAGCATATCGTGCTGGCAGCGACGGAGCTTGGACTGGCGACCTGCTGGATTGGCTCGTTTGATGCAGAAAAGGTAAGGCAAACGCTGGAGATACCGAAGGATATTGCTATAATCGAGTTGATGGCCCTTGGTTATCCCGCGGATGGGCGCAGGCAAACAACGCGGGAGCCGATAAAAAATATCGTCTGCTACGATAAGTGGCAGTTTTAATTCCGGGGACGTGGTGTAACGGGAGCACGCCGCGGTCGCATCGCGGAAATGAGGGTTC
>CAYUIL010000180.1:0-4307 GCA_964444715.1 uncultured Pirellulales bacterium
ACATAACCCCGGCCAGCGTGACAAACAAAATATCTCGATGCAGTATGTGGCTCATCTCGTGCGCCACAACACCCTGCAGCTCGTCGCGGTTGAGTTTCCCGAGAAGCCCTGCCGTTACCGCAACGCACGCTGATTTGGGGCTGCGACCCGTTGCAAAGGCGTTGGGGGCCGGGTCATTGATGATATAGACCTTTGGCATCGGCAGCCCCGAGGCGATTGACATTTCTTCGACGACGTTGAACAACTGCGGGTGGACGTCGTGCGTAATCGGCACCGCATTGCTTGCCGAAAGCAGAATCTGGTCGCCCGCCGAAAAGCTAATCAGCGTAAGCACTAACCATATCGCAACCGCTATAAGCACCCCCAAAGTCCCGCCGTTAGGCCCCCCGACTACTATCCCGATGACCACCCCAAGCGCAATCAAACAGCACGCCATCGTCACCAATAGCAGGATTGAATTTCTCTTGTTTACCCTTATTAGTTCCCACATTCTTGCAAGTTTTTGGTTTTGAGTTTTTGGTTTTTAGTTATGAGCTTTGTTCTTGGTTGAACTCGTCTTGACTATGCTCGTAAGAATTTTTACAAGCGTTTCAGAATCAGTTAAGAGCGACTTTACTTGGTTTACACCAACCAGCCCGGCGTCACGAATCAACCTGAGCCAGTAGTGTGTTTCTCTTGTTTCCTTTGACGCAACTGACATTTTTGCTGTAAAATCTTTTTTGCTGAAGCCAGCCAGCGCTTCCTCTACGTTTGCTCCGATGCTTGTTCCTGCCCGAACTATCTGGTTGGCTATTTCAAAGTGTTTTTTGTCTGTTAGAAAAAGATACAGCTTTATGATTCGTAAAGCAAAGTCATAACTCTTCTTTTTTATAATGCTTTCCACCATTAAAAAACTCCTTAACGTAAAATGCTACATCGAGTTTCTTAACTAAACACTTAACACTCAAAACTAAAAACTAACTTTGGGCACTTCACGCTCGGCCGCTGCTCCAACCTCAAAGAAATCCCGCTTGGCGAAACTAAACATCCCTGCCACGATGTTCGATGGGAACATCTGGGTCTTGTTGTTAAAGAACAACACCTGGTCGTTGTATGCCTGACGGGAAAAGGCAATTTTGTTCTCCGTGCTTGACAGCTCTTCCTGCACCGCTAAAAAGTTCTGGTTTGCCTTCAGGTCCGGGTAATTCTCAACCACCAGCAGAAACTTGCTGAGCGCATCGCCCAGCGCGCCTTCGGCCTTTCCGATATCGGCAACGGATTTTGCCCCCATCGCCTGTGCACGCGCGTTTGTAACCGCCTCAAACGTCCCTCGCTCGTGCTTCATATAGCCCTTTGCGGTTTCAACCAGGTTCGGAATCAGGTCGTGACGCCGCTTCAGTTGCACGTCAATCTGCGACCAGGCGTTGTCAACCTGATTGCGCAACCCCACCAGCGAGTTGTAAACCCCGATTACAAAAACCACTATCAAAAACAAAACCACTGCCATCACTGCCAAAACACCCATAGCCACACTCATAATTTATCTCCTTTAATAAGCCCTCTGTTTCTTTGCCGCCGACTTGGCTGCGGCTCGGCGACCCAGGCAACGGTTTCTGCCTTCGCCGAGACAAATCTTCTCCAGCGATGCTCGTGTTCCTTCATACTTTAAGAAAAACGGCCTTCCAGTCAACTCTTTTCACCCTGCGATAATTGCTGCACCTGCCGGCTCAACCAATAAATATTTATTGATGTCTGCCTTCGCAGAAAAAAATCTTATGAAAAGCCCTCTTGCTTTCTTGTCCCGCACAAGCTAAATTCACGAATTCGTGCGAGATGGTTCGCACGGCGATTGCCAGAGAAAGGCGACATGTTCTGCGATGTTGAGACAGCTTAACATAATTGATGGCAAGCTGGTGGAAAGCCAAAATGGCCCGGGCGCAGTTTGTGTTTATATCACCCCCGATGAGACCGAACGCAAGCTCCTCGTCGAGCAGCTCAAAATTGATGAGCACACCCTCAATTCATCCCTTGACCCTGACGAACCAAGCCGGCTCGAGTTTGAGCCGGAACACGTCGTAATGATATTCAAAAGACCTAAGCAATACATCGCCGAAGACAAGTTCCTCTTTAAGGTAGCCTCGACGGGCGCTTTTATGTTCAAAGACCGTCTGGTTATTGTGGTTGCCGAAGATGTCCCCCTATTTGAGGGCAGGCCCTTCGCTAATGTCCAGTCTGTTCAGGATGTCGCTCTTCGGCTTCTCTACAGGAGCATTTCGCATTTCGTCGAGCACATCAGGGGTATTGACGCCATATCCAGCGAGCTGGAGCAGCAGATTTACACGTCTATGGAAAACAAACACCTTATTCACCTCTTTACGCTCGAAAAATCACTCGTTTATTATTTCAACGCTGTCAACTCAAACGGCGCCCTCATAGAAAAACTCAAGAACAACGCCGCAAAAATCGGCTTCTCGCCCGAAAATGTGGAATTCCTCGATGACATGATGATTGAAAACAATCAATGCCGCATTCAGACCGAAATTTACTCGCAGGTGCTTGCCAGCTTGATGGACGCCCGCGCCTCAATCGTCAGCAACAACCTCAATATCCGCATTAAAGCGCTCACGCTGATAACTATCGCGATTATGCTGCCTACCTTTGTCGTCAGCTTATTCTCGATGAACGTAAGAATTCCGCTCGCCCAGCACCATCACGCCTTTTGGTTAATCTTTGCCCTCGCTGCCGGCTCCGCCGTGACTATGGGTATCCTCTGGTGGAGAAGGAAGTGGTAGTATTAGTTAGCCCCGCCCACCGTGGGTAGGGTCATTCTCGCCAAACATATCCGCCAGCAGTTGTGTTATCCTGTTGTCCTCGTCAAGGTCTGCCTTTTCGACAATTTCGCTCAGCTCCCCTCTGTCGAACCACAACCCATCCCCCTTCGCGCACCTGTCCACCAATAAGGCCGGCTCGCCTTTGCCGACGGCCACCTTCTCCATCTTCTTGTCGCATATCGGACACTTTCTTGGTTTTTCGCCGGTCTGGCCGGCTTTATCAAACGAGCTTATCAGCGCCCTCGATTTCTCCCCGTCGCCCAGAAGTAGCTCCAATTCCCCCACGTCTAACCAGATGCCGTTGCACTCTGTGCAGTAATCAATCTCCACCTCCCGAAGCTCTAAGACAATCATCGCGTTTTTGCACACCGGACAATCCATATTAATACATCTTATGGTCCGATGTCTTTATGGTCAATTATATTTAGGGTTTCCTGCGTTTGTTCCGCTTTTGCCTGCCCTCCGACTTGCCTGCCCTCACATTCCTTTGGTGGGGGTCCGGCGTAGCGCACCTGTCCTCCGAAGCATTAGCGAAGGAGGAAGCGAAGTCGGAAGCACTCCGTGCGAAGGAGGGACATTCCTGTGAAAGCATGAATTCAGAATTTAACCTCTCGTAGCGCAGCAAAGACCCCGGAATACTTTTATCCGGGGTCCGGATTTCCGCAGCACATATCCCCGCGGGTCGTTGACGGGGACCTAAAATTTAATCCAATTGATCGCTTTTACCATTCCCGCCTTCTGTTTGGCGTGGTTTACCTGCCATCCGTCTGGCGGATTTATGGCGGGCTTGCCTGCCATAACCAGCTATTGGCAAAATGAGCGAAGTCCTCTAAGTTGACCCGCCCGTCATGGTTGAAATCGACTGTGTTGCCGCTCAATTTTCTTATTTCCCACCTGCCGCCGAAAACCCAGACGTCCCCGGGTGCGACAATCCATCCGCCCAGCATCGCATCTGTGTTATACCTGGCATATAACTTCTTGCTTGAAGCCAGCCACCACATATCCTTAATGGGACCAAGAGCTGTCATTCTGACAAGTATATCCCCGCCGATTAGATATTCGCAACTTTGAGCGCCGTACCCATGAACATCAGAATCAATGCCGTATTCGGTCTCATCCGGCGGATACATAATTCTGTCATCAGGATTAGTGCTTGCGGAGGTAAACATTGGACAGTAGATTATTGGTACACTGTATTCTGCCATCCACACAATCGAGCCCTTTATCGCCAGTCCTGTCGGGGAAAGATTGTATTCCCACGTCACAACTGGCTCATTTGTGTCTTCCGTATCATCTCCATCGTAATCGAGAAATCCCGTGCTGGCGATATTGATGGAATATCCTTTTAACAGTGTGTTGTTGGCAATTTTTGTCGTCCCTCCTTTATCTACACTATCAACAAATATATCTGCGCCATTTGCGTCGTAAGAACTTCCTGAATGATAGGTATAATCGGCACTGCCGTGATTTGGCTCATTCCAGTGATTCTGCCCACCC
>CAYUIL010000181.1:0-4272 GCA_964444715.1 uncultured Pirellulales bacterium
CCTCCAATAATTCTTCAAGCGACGCCTCAGCCCTCACGTCACAGGTGTCTAAGCAATGCCGGACAAGTTCCACGATATTTCCGAATTTGATTCTGCCCGCCAGGAACTGCTCGACGGCGGCCTCGTTGGCGGCGTTAAAGACGGCGGCCGCAGTCCCGCCTTTTCGGGCAACCTCAAAACCCATCTCAATCGCCGGGAAAACCTTGGGATTTGGCTTCTCGAAGGTCAGTGCCCTGAGCCGGTCAAGCCGGAGTTTCTTCGCCGCACCTGGCATACGCAATGGGTATGTCAGTGCATACTGAATCGGAAGAGACATATCGGGGCAACCCAGCTGTGCTATCACCGAACCATCCACAAATTCCACCAATGAATGAACTATCGACTCCGGATGCACCAGCACTTCAATCTTCTCGGCAGGCATATCAAAAAGCCAGTGGGCCTCAATAATCTCCAGCGCCTTGTTCATCATCGTTGCCGAATCGACCGTAATCTTCGGCCCCATTTTCCAGACAGGATGTGCCATCACCTGCTCGATGGTGGCATTCTGTATTTCCTCCACGGTGGCTTGCCTGAACGGCCCGCCGGAGGTCGTCAGCACTATCCTGGCAACCTCCTCCCGCCTGCCCGCCTGTAACGCCTGAAATATCGCCGAGTGCTCACTGTCAACCGGCAACAATTCCGCGCCATATTTTTTCGCCTCCGCGGTAATCAGCCGACCCGCTATGACAAGCGGTTCCTTGTTCGCTATCGCCACCCTTTTGCCTTTGCGGACCGCAGCCAAAACCGCACCCAATCCCGCAACACCCACAACTGCCGCCACAACCGTATCAACACCATCAAGCTCGGCGATGTCCGTCAGCCCCTGCGCTCCGGCAAAAACCTCCACATTCACTCCCTCGACGAGCCGGCTAAGTTCCGCCAGACAATCGGCATCAGTAATGGCCACACACTTCGGCCTGTATCGCCGAACCTGCTCTGCCAGCAGCTTGATATTGCTGTGTGCGCTAAGCGCAATAATCTCAAATCGCCGCTCTTCTTCAAGAAACGAGTTCAATCCGTCTATTACTCGAAGAGTAGTCGTCCCTATCGAACCCGTCGAACCTAATATGGCTATCCGTCTGCCTGTGGTGAGCATATCGAATCCACGCATAAAAATGGCGTCTCGAAAGACGCCATTATAACCACACACCCGCAAAAAACCACCCCAGATTACCGCTGCCCGACCTGAGGCATTGTCTCATCTTTTCTCTTGTCTTTTTTCAATATCTTGGCTATCGTAAATCTTGCGTTGGTTCAGACCCGGGGTTGTCTTGATGGAGACGCAAATATGAACTACAAAGGCATTATATTAGCGGGGGGCACAGGCACTCGTCTGCATCCTGTGACCAGAGGGATAAGCAAGCAGCTCATCCCCATATACGATAAGCCGATGGTTTACTACCCGCTCACCACCCTGATGCTGGCTGGCATAAGAGAAATACTCGTAATCAGCACGCCCGCCGACCTGCCTCTTTATAAAAATGTCCTTGGGCCGGGCTCCCAGTGGGGTATCCGCCTTGAATACGCCGAGCAGCCCAGGCCCGAAGGGCTTGCCCAAGCCTTCGTTATCGGCAAAAAATTTCTAGCCGGAAGTCCCGCCTGCCTGATTCTCGGTGACAACATCTTCTACGGCCACGGCCTTGTCGAATCGCTCAAAAAGGCCGCAGGCAATGAAACCGGTGCAACGATTTTCGGCTACTGGGTCAAAGACCCCCAGCGATACGGCGTCATCGAGTTCGACAAGTCCGGCAAGGTGCTCTCCATCGAAGAAAAACCACAAAAACCCAAATCCAATTACGCCGCCGTCGGCCTGTACTTCTACGATTCTCAGGTTACTGATATCGCAGCCGGATTAAAGCCCTCCGCAAGGGGCGAACTCGAAATCACAGACCTGAATAATGCCTATCTGAAAAACAACAAGCTCAGGGTTGAATTACTCGGCCGGGGAATCGCCTGGCTCGATACAGGCACGCCCGAATCGATGCTCCAGGCCGCCAACTTCGTCCAGACCGTTCAGCAAAGACAAGGCCTGATGATTGCCTGCCCCGAAGAAATCGCCTTTCACCTCGGCCTTATCGACGCCAAACAGGTAATCCGGCTCGCAGAGCCCCTGGCCAAAAACTGGTATGGGCAATACCTGCTCGCCCTTGTAGATGAGCATCGCTAAATGAAAGTTACTCCAACGAAACTTCCCGCTGTCCTTGTCATCGAACCCGACGCCTTCGGCGACGACCGGGGCTGGTTTTTGGAAACCTTCAGCAACAGACGCTACGAGCAGGCGGGCTTAAAACTGCCGTTTGTGCAGGATAATATCTCCTTCTCGGCAAAGAATATCCTGCGGGGCCTTCATTTCCAGTATCCGCATCCACAGGGTAAACTCGTGCAGGTACTTTCAGGCGAGGTCTTCGACGTCGCCGTCGATATCCGCCTCGGCTCGCCCACCTTCGGACAGTGGACTGGGGAAAATCTATCTGCGTCCAATCACAAACAGATTTATATCCCGCCCGGCTTTGCACACGGCTTTTGTGTCCTAAGTGACACCGCTTTGTTCTCCTATAAATGCACCGATTACTACAGCCCCGCCACGCAAGGCGGCATAATCTTCAATGACCCCGACCTCGGAATCGGCTGGCCTGTCCCCACGCCGGTCGTATCGGGAAAAGACGCGGGCTTCCCTCGCCTCAAAGAGATCCCAAAGGACAAATTACCTGCCCTTCGTAGCGCCAGCGAAGAAGGGCCACCGTATAAGGAAGGCAGATGAGTAGTTTGCCTGACAAGGTAATCATCCTGGGCGGCAAAGGTATGCTGGGGACGGATGTTACCGCGGAGTGCAAAAGCCGCGGTATCAATTTCGAAGTGTTCGACCTGCCGGATTTCGACATTACCAATGAACACCAGCTCGCCGCAGTGGCCAGAGACGCGCAGACGATAATCAATTGCGCCGCTTACACCAATGTCGATAAGGCCGAGACCGAAACCGAGCTGGCGTTTCGCGTCAACACCGAGGCCGTCGGACAGCTCAGCGCCTTCGCAAGAAAAACCGGCGCCTGGGTCCTCCATATCAGCACCGATTTTGTATTCGACGGCACCAGCGGCAAACCTTATACCGAGAAGGATATTCCCCATCCGATTAACGCCTACGGCAGGACAAAGCTGGCAGGCGAACGGCTCCTGGTTGAAAACAGATGTCGATATTGTATAATGCGGGTCGAGTGGACTTACGGATTGGCCGGCGATAACTTCGTGAAAAAATTCCTGCAAAAAGCCCGAACGCTCGCCTCGGCCAAGCTTGGCGAAGCCGGGCAGAAAGAGATGAAAGTTGTCGACGACCAGTTCGGCTCTCCAACGGCAACCACCGAGGCGGCAAAAGCCGTTTGCGACCTTATGCAAAAAAAGCCCAAAGGAATTTATCATTTTGCAAGCCAGGGCTACGTCAGCCGCTTAGGCGTCGCTGAGTTCATCACCCAAACGCTCGGCTTAGATGTGCAGTTGACCCCCTGCAAGACAAGCGATTATCCTTCCGCCGCCGCCAGGCCTCTTAACAGCCGATTCGACTGCACCAAAATCAGGCCGCTGCTCCACGGCCCTATTAAACCCTGGCAAACCTCTTTGAAGGAGTTCCTTAAGTTATTATGAGAAGATTGCTCGTTACAGGCGGCGCTGGCTTCATCGGCAGCAATTTCGTCCGGATGGTGCTTTCCGAGCACCCTGACTGTAACGTTATCAATCTTGACAAGCTAACTTACGCGGGAAATCTCGAAAACCTCGCCGGCTTCGAAAATCACCCCAATCACAAATTCATAAAGGGCGATATCTGCGACGGCAACCTGATAAATCGCATCATCGACGAGTTCAAAATTGATTCCATCGTGAATTTCGCCGCCGAAAGCCACGTTGACCGGTCCATCACCGAACCGAAAATCTTTATCGAAACCAACGTTACAGGAACGCTGACGCTTCTCGAAGCCGCAAGGGACAACAACTTGCAGCGTTTCGTCCAGATTTCCACCGATGAGGTCTATGGCGCCCTCGGGCCTGATGGCAAATTCACCGAGCAGACGCCACTATGCCCCAACTCGCCGTATTCCGCCAGCAAAGCCGCCGCCGACCACCTCGTCCGCGCCTTCGGCCACACCTGGGGCGTAAAATATAACATCACCAGATGCTCAAACAATTACGGCCCTTATCAGTTTCCTGAAAAACTCATACCCCTGATGATTAACAACGCCCTCA
>CAYUIL010000182.1:0-4251 GCA_964444715.1 uncultured Pirellulales bacterium
AATTTCTTATCCGGCCCCGCGGAGGTAATAACCGGAAAAGTTAGTTTTGCAGAATTCCTGTAGTTGAGATAGTTCAGCCAGTTGCTACTACCATAGTCCGCAAAATCAGGATAATAATCGTAACGCAGCGGTGTCTTCCAAGGGTCGATGATTCGCGTGAATGGCAACGTCTGGGATGGGGATGTTCCACCGAAAACTATGGTGATGGTTATTGGCGTCCCATTAACGGTATTTGTCAGAAGCGATTTATCTATCTTGTCGAGCGTAGTTCGACACTCGGGGACCTGACTTAAGATAAAATACAACGCCTCTGAACCGGAGAAATTTGGGTCATGAATCACGATAGTTACACTCGCCGAGGGATATAAGTTGAGACGTAACGTTTGTTCAAGGTCTGCGGTAAAAAAACCGTTGCAATCAAGGGGGAACGCAAGGCCTGCAAAATCGCCGTCTTTATATTCGTAGCCGAAGTCGCGGAACTGTTCTAAGGCGTTGCCAATCAGGGTAATAGTGTCCCGGCAGAGCCGTTCCTTGCCCTGGTCGTCGATGCGCTTGGCGACCCCGACGACCATCGAGACCAATATCACAATAATCGCCACGACCAGCAGCATCTCGATGAGCGTAAAACCGCAATTTTTGCCGGAAGTTCTCATAAGCAACCTGCCCCCCCGCCCCCGCGTCTTCCCCTAAGGGGAGCGGGGATTGCCCGCGTCTAATAGTTGTAAATGTCATCGGCCGTGCCGTAAAACCCGTCGTATCCCGCCGATATTAAGATGTATGAGTCCGGCCTGTATGGCCAGACGTTTTGTGTGATCTTAGGGTCTCTTATCCCATAACCAATGCCGGAACCGCCATAACCGCTCGGAGGCGGGTAAGGAAACTTGTCATTGTAGAAAACCGGGAAGTCCCCACCCGCACCGTACCCCAGCGGATGCTTCAGGCCGGCAACACCATTTGCTGTGAGCTTCTGGAGGTCAACTAAAGGCCGATTGTCGTTATAATTGTAAATTCTACTGTTGATGGGCACATTTATATCTATGGTCTTGTTGGCGGTGATCGCCTTGTAGTAGAGAATCGGGGCGCCGGCGGTGACGGTTTTGCCGGCGCTATCGGTTATTTTTCTCACGCGGAAAACATCGCAAAGCACAAAGGTATTGGCCGCAAGCGGCGAGGTGCTGTTGAACAGGTCGCCGAGGCGAAATACGTTGGCCGTCGCTGCTTCAAGATAAGGCCCCTTTCTTTCGAAGAGTGTCGCGTTGCCTCGAACCCTGTCCGGGTCATACGAATCGTCTCCTCCCGGGATGGCGGTTCCTGAATAGCCGTCACTGCGCCAAGCCGACTGTGGATGAAAGCCCATCAGGTCCCAGCCGACAAGCGCCTCGGCGAGTTTCTGTGCCCCGCAGTAGCTTACTCCAAGCGGCATTGGAAGAGATATATCTCGCCAATAAGAAGGCGGGTAGTCGCCGTAATCCTGCTTGAAGGCGTCCATCGCCATATCCATAGTTGCAAACTGCGCTTTTTGGGCGGTCTCCTTGGCCATTCTGCGAACCGTCGCTATTGACGGCAGCAGAATTCCCAGCAAAATGGCAATGATGACTATGCTCGTGAGCAGCTCAACGATTGTAAACGCCTTACGATTATTCATCAGCGGTTATCCTTTTCACCAAATACTTAATCTTGCTGCCAATACTCGGCAAACCAGGCGAAATCCGCAAAATCAACAAAGCCATCATCATGTAAGTCGGACCGCACACAAACGCTACATCCGCCCAGCCAGTCCTCGCATAAAACGAGAAGATCGGCAAAATCGATTACGCCGTCGTTATTAAAGTCGGCCTCCGGTGGATCGATAAAGTTCGGCTCGACGGGAATATCCGCACAGTCGAGCATCCAGTAATCGCCAAAAACCGCGAAGTCGGCAAAGTCAACAGCCATATCACCCGTGAGGTCGGGGCCGTTGGGGTCAAGCCAGCCGTCGGCGAAGACCTTCAGGTCGTTTATGTCAACGACACAATCCTGAGTGAAATCAGCAGGCGGGTATGTATCTCCGCCATAAGAAGAAACAAATCTTATAGAGTCCCATCTCGCGTAGTAACTGTAATAATACGGCGTTGGTGCCGCTGTGTTGGCCCTGATGCCGACGCCTAATAAATGCGAGCCGGGAGTAACATTAAGGTCATTGACCTCGATATGATAAACTCCGTTTCCGGACAAACCAAAAGAGTTTGAGTCCCAAACCGCATTGCCGTCGACCGTAAGAATCGCACTGAACAAGTTGGAGTCCCAGACATAGTTCTGAGGAAGCTCTGTGGTGAGCTCGAGGTCACAGGCGATGTGCTCATCACCATTGATGAAAACGCATTGCTCGACAGTGGCTGAGTCGCCCGGCTGGAAAGTAGCATAGATGTCAGTAGAGAGCGTCAGCGACCAATCGCCGTTAGTGGCCCACTGATGGCCTACAAAACCGTCGAATTGGAAAGGAATATCCACATATTGCCAATTCATCGGGGGCTTCATCGTAATGTCGAGAATCTGCCCATCCATTTCAAAGCTTCCATTTCTTATCATACTGACGTCGGCCCCTGCCACAGTTACCGACAAAAGCAGGCCGGCAAAACAAAAAGCAAAAAGTCTTCTCATCGCCATTTTTCTCCGCGGTTATTCACCGAAATTAAAGACATCGTCGCCTGTTCCGTATTCCCCGTCAAAGCCGGCCGAAAGCAATATGTAAGAATCTTCTCTATATGGCCTGTCCCCGCCGGGAATCTTGGGATTCCCGGTCGCCTCATAAAACAAATTGGGCCAGGCCGGAAGGTCAACGCCAAGCACTGCGCCGGTTGACGTCGTTCCACCCATTGCAAAGGGGTGGACGGGACCGGGAGCCCAGGGCATTCCCATATCAATAAGCTCCTGGTTATCACGAACATCATATATGTTTTTGTCGAGGTCGAGCAGGACGTTGCTGGCGGTGTGCTTGATTTTTGTCACATCGGCCTTATAGTAAAGTATCGGCATACCCATTTTCTTGCCCGTATCTATGTTTGTAACACGGTTATAAGCGTCGCACAGAACAAATGTGTTGGGGTCAAATTTTTTGGCTGTAATATCAGTTGGGGAATAGATGTCTCGAATCTGGTATGCGTTTGCGTTTTCGAGCTGCAGATACATTTTTCTCGATCTGACGTTCTCAGTATAGTCGGTGGCGCTAAGACAGCCGATTGGAGGATAAAGCATACCGGGGGCAGGGGTAGTGTAGCAGGGAGCCGTGCCGAAGTCAGCCCGTCTGAAACGTGATTTGGGATTGAAGCCCCTGAGGTCCTGGCCGACCATTGCCTCGCACAGTTTCATTGCGCCGCAGTAGGGCTGGCCCTGGTCGTCGTTCTCGTTGGAATCAGGATAGCCCTCGTATTCAGCGCCAAAAAGGTCGAGCGCAACGCTTATGCTGTGAAACTGGGCCCTCTGCTTTACCAGCAGGGCATAACGTCTTACACGGTTCAGCGCCGGCACCAGCAAGCTGATGAGCAGGATGATGATGCTCATAACCGTGAGCAGCTCAATAATGGTAAAGCCGGGTTTTCTGTTTGAGTTGTCGCAAATCGGTTTCACTTGCGTACTCCTTACATACTCAATTCGAGCTTGGTTTTGAGTCCTGTTTTATCCTGTGAGACTCAGGCCGGTAATAATCCTAATCATCGGCAGAAACACGGACATCACGATGGTCAGCACGATGATGCCGAGGCCGAGAATCATAATCGGTTCGAGCAGGTGCATCAGCGAAGCGACGAGAACGTCGACCCGCTCATCGTAGTTGTCGGCGACTTTGAGCAGCATTTTGTCGAGGTCGCCCGTTTCCTCGCCGACGGCGACCATGTTGGTAACGACGAGGTCGACGGTTTTGGACTGTTTCAGAGGCGCGGCGAAGGTATCGCCCTGTCGGATGGAGTTTTGAACGTTGATGAGCATTCTGGAGAAGACCTCGTTACCTGCGGTCTCGCTTGTTACGTTGATGGCGTCGAGAATCGGGACGCCTGCGCCAATAAGAGTGCCTAATGTTCTGGTCCAGCGGGTAACGGCGATGTCTCGGCTAAGCTGGCCCATGACGGGTAATCTTATTCTGATGCTGTCGAGGACGTATCGGCCGAAGCGGAACCGCCTGATAAGCCGGGTCAAAAAGACGAAGCCGAAGGGCACACCGAGCAGGACAACCCAGCCGAAGCCCATGGAAATCCACCGGGCAATGCCGAGCACGAT
>CAYUIL010000183.1:0-4211 GCA_964444715.1 uncultured Pirellulales bacterium
AAGCTGATGACGGTAGAGCAGTCGATGATGTTCAGGCCCGGCGAGAAGCTGCCGATTGCGGCCGCTGCGGACACTATTGGTGAGGTCCTCGAAAAGACCAGCGACGTTAAGCGGCACGGTGCGGTGCTGGTGGTTGACGGGCGGGGCAAGCTGACGGGGATAATCACGGATGGGGACATTCGGCGATTGATGACGAAGGAGGGGCCGGCGGGATTCAGGATGAAAGCGGGGGACGTGATGACGAAGAGCTGCAAGAGGATACGGGTTGACGCGCTGGCGGCGGAGGCGACGGCGATTTTTCACAAGTACAGGATAGATGAGCTGCCCGTTGTGGACGCCCAGGACAAGCCGATTGGCATAATCGATGTTCAGGACATAGTGACGATAAAGGTTGTCGGGTAATCGCGGGGCAAACGATGTTGGTGTATTCGCGACGATTTACGGTTTGGCTTGTATCGTTCTTGGCGGTGTTGGTGATATATTTTATCTACAACAGGTTAAGTAGGACGCCGCCGATAGTCGCAAGCGGTTCGGGACAACTGGCTGAGCGGGCCGCTGACGTGTGCGATTCGAACGACAAGGTAGGGATGGTGGGCGAGGTGGGCGTGGGGGTGGTGAAAAACGCTCGTTACACCACGCTGAATGCGCAGAAGCAGGTCGAGCGGGAGTTCGGGTTTGAGGAGCTTTTGCACCAGGACGGCAACGAGTGGGAGATAGAAAACCCCTATATGACGATTTATCGACGTGATTTCAAATGTATGCTAAGCGGCAGGCGTGCGAAAGTGGTGGTGGAGACGGCGGGAGGCCGGGTTACGCCAAAGGAGGGGACGCTGACGGGCAACGTGACGATTCGGGTTTGGCCGCGAAGCAAGGGGGGCTTCGGCGAGGGGGTGCTTTATCTTGACGACGTTGCCTTTGTGGGCGAAAAGTCGATGTTTTCGACGGCGGGGCAGGTGGAGTATGTTTCGGATGACGTGCGATTGGCGGGGACCGGAATGACGATTGTTTACAACGGTGACGAGGAACGGCTTGAGCTTTTGAAGATAGCAAAGCTGCAGGGGTTGCATATAAAGCGGTGGTCGAGGGGGGCGGTGTTGGGGTCAGGCGTATCACAGCAAACGACAGCAGCTGGCACAGCGGGGGGGAAGGCAGATTCAGTTAAACCGGGGCAGGCATACAGATGCGTGTTAGACAGGAACGTTGTGATTGAGACGGTGCGTGAATGGCTGCTGGCGGATGTAGTTTCGATTAACGACATTTTTGCGCGTGGCGGGGAGGCGGGTGAGGCCGGAGTGGAGGCGCCGCCGAGCGAACAGGGTACCCTGCTTCGCTCACAGAGCTACGCAGGGCAGGCAGGGGGGGCGACGAGCGCTATTGGCGAGCAACAGGATGCGAATTGGGCGGCGGTTGAGACGGCTGGGGATGTTGCGATTAGCTGCGACGGGAGCATTGTTATTACGCCTATGGATTCAGCGGCCGGGCAGATGAAGGAAGACCCGGCTTCGCCTTTGGCTACGCCGAGGCAAGCAGAGCGGGAGGCAGAAGACAGAAGGGATGGCAAGACCACGTTTAGCGGTGAAAGGGTCGATTACAGTGTTGCGACGGGTGAGGCGGTTGCGTCGGGGTCGTCGCAAATAACGTTCGACGTGAACGATAAGAGCCGGGGCGCGGGGGGCAGGCCGGTGACGGTTAAAATAACGTCGCAGAGGCAGGCAAGGTTTGAGCCCGCCTCGGCGGGCAAGCTGGCATTAAGTAAGATTTTTTTCGAGGGGGACTGCCGGTGCGATGTATCACAAACGGAGGGCAATGCGACCCGGCAGTATTTGGTTCTGGCGGACAAGCTTGAGATTGATTTGGCGCAAAAAGACGGCAATAAGCCGGGGACGTCGCTGGACGTTCGGCGATTAGCTGCTCTGGGCGGTGAGGTGCATTTGGCCAGCACAAAGAAAATCGGTGAGCGACTCTTGGCGGGCGTTGAGCTGAAATGCGCCAGGATGGATTATGATACCGTTGACGGCAATTTCATAGCGGCCGGACCCGGCTTGATAAAGGTGGACAATTCGCAGACGGATGAGCCGCAAAAAGGGCTTGGCAGATTCAGCTTGAGGCGGAAATGTTACGCGTTTTTGCGCAATTTTGATTCACTGGAGTTTTCACGCGGGAGCAATCACCTGATTGCGGATTCAAAAGGCGGGTCGCTGCTTGTGGATTATTTTCCGCTGGCCGAGGGCCGCAGCGGCGAAGACAATGTTGCGGTAACGGCGTCGCACGTCGAGGCGGATATATTGGAGACGGCGCAGGGGCGGACGGAGATGAGAGCCCTTGTGGCGAAGGGCGCGGTTACTTATGAAGACAAGGATATGCAGTTTGCCGGCGGCGAATTGGTTTACGACGCCAACGACGCGGTAATCAACATCTGGGGCGACCGTTCGAGGCCTTGTATGTTCAACGGGGCAATCGTCGATACGGTGCGATACGACCTGAAGACCGGCAAGGCCCACACGCGAATAAAGGGGCCGGGGGCCATTAGATAATTGTCGGTTGTTGATTGTCGATTGGCGATTTGCTATATCAATCACTTTATATTTTTGCGGCAAAAACCAGCATAACTTCAGTGTTCATAAGGAGTTATAATCCTCGATTAAAAATTGTTAGATAATTATTGAACTTTCACGTTGAATTTGGTATAATACCCGCGCACTGGCCCGGCGGTGGGCTGGCCAGGCAGTTAGCGCAGATGCGCAAGATATGACCCAGTGGGGCAAGGTAATACCAAACATTAAGGCACTTGGCGATTTTGTGTCTTAGTGGTGAACGAAGGGAGATTGGGTTATGTCTGCGAACTTAAATATCAGGATTCCCGAATGGCTGGACAAAATCTGCGTTAGCCCGTTGATGTTATATCGGCGATGGAAGTATGGTTATTCTTTCCGCAAAATTTATCTTGGGCAGGACGAATGGACAATCGTCGAGTTGCGGGATTACTATAGCTTCAGTAAATACAACTGGATTTTCATAAGATGCAATAAAAAACCTTACGCCGTCAGCGAGTTTAAAATCGGGCGTAAAAAAACAAAGAGGACATATTTGCACAGGGCGATTATGAAACCAAGAGGGCGGAAACTTGTTGACCACAAAAACGGCGACGGCCTTGATAATCGCAGAGCGAATTTGCGTTTGGCAACGCGTTCGCAAAATGCGTGCAACAAAGCCAAAAGGTCAAATGCCTCGTCGAAGTATTTCGGTGTTTATTTTGATAAGGAAAGCTGTCTATGGGGTACCAGCATCAAGCAAAACGGCAAAACGATTTATTTAGGCAGATTCGATTCCGAAATCGACGCCGCCCGCGCACATGACGAAGCTGCCCGTAAATACCATAAGGACTTTGCGAGGTTAAATTTTCCGTAACCACGGATTACACCCGCCTAAAGGCGAGGTCTCGCCCCTCTGCTCGAAGGCCGCGAGGCCTGCGGCAAAGGCGGGCAGATTTCCGAAGCGGGCCCCTCGCTTCGCGCGGGGTCACGGGTTTGTTTGTCATTCCCGCACCAGCGGGAATCCAGTTCGTTGACACGAATTAACACTGTTTTTTAGTTTTTTCTCTGTGGTCTGAGTCCGCCACACAAACGGCGGATAAATGTTCTCGGTGACTAAATATCTGGGTGGCTGAAAAACTCTGCCTGTCCTGTGTAGCCCTTCGGCGAAGCGGGGTGCTCCGCGGTAAAAGGTGTGCCGGTTTGGCGTAGAGGGGTTTTGTTCTTATAGTTTAATTGACTGAGCTTTAAAGAGGACTGAGCCGCCCAGCACTATTTTGGGCAATTAACTTTCAAGGTTGTTGCAGGTCTGTTTGGACAAACAAACCCAATGACAGTGAAATCGCCGATCGCCCAAAATAGTGCTGGGGGCAGGCCGTCCAGGATGAAATAATCTGCTCAGCTATTGTCCCTCGGTAGCGCTGTTTGATGATAGCAGCACCCAGGGACTGGAAAGCAAGCCACTTTCGCACGGGCGAAGGTGTTTGAGCCGAAAGTTTGGGGGGGCCATATAAGTTTCTTTCCGAGTTGAGACCTCCGCGCAGCGGGTGCGCGAGGTCTCTTTTTATTTGCCCCAGCCCTATTTTTGAGATGACCATCGAATCATAATTATCTGTCACCGTTCAAAAACAGGTCTGTGTTGACCGGTTCGCCTGCCGAAGCTATATTCAAACAAAATGA
>CAYUIL010000184.1:0-4210 GCA_964444715.1 uncultured Pirellulales bacterium
GAAGGATGAAGCAATCAAACGAATTTTGTGATTGACAGGCCCGGCTTCATAGAAGGCACGAAGGCACAAAGGCATTTATGATTTTCGATTGCCGAATGCCGATTTTAATTGCGGAAACGCCGGAGGCGGACCCCTGCCTAAGGCTTGCAGGGGCAGGCAGGCGAGTCGCGGCCAGTTCAAGGCACACTAACAGGGCTTTTTTGTCGCCATCCTCTCTATCTGCTTACAGATAAAACTCACCTTCAGCTCACTACAGAGGTGGGTTCCATTCATTGGCGAAGATAGCATAGTCATGGAAATCTACGATGCCTAACAGGTCATCATAAAGGTTTGCCCACGGCTCATATCCTGTGTTACCCGGCACTTTTAACCAGGAAGCACAAAATACTCCCATATCTTCCCAGTCCACATAACCATCCTGGTCGAAGTCGGCTGGAGAAACAATGCCAAAACCAAAAGGAAACAAAGGATTATAATTAGCATCGCCCACATTGATTGGAATCTGGCTCATCTGTGTTGGCCAGGAGAAGGAAAGTTTGCCGGTAAAATCGTAGTCGCCGAAGAGGACTTCCGCCACACCATCACCTTCGGTTCCCGGCAGCCAGGCCGCAACAAAGGCGTCCGCGTCTTCAATCTCGTCGGTAATAATCATCGGTCTTCCGGAAACCAGGACAATAACGTATGGGGTGCCGGAATCCCGCACGGTATTGATGGTGGTAATGTCCGTCGAATATAGATGCAAATCGCTTTCATCTCCGTACCACTCTGCGTATGGCTCCTCGCCCACAACTACAATGGCGACGTCGTGCCCGGCCGCTCCGCTGCCGCTCTCACTGAACGTAACGCTCCCTGTGGAAATACTCTCAATGCCCTCGAGAATAGTGGTGCCGCTTGTCTCGCTGTCATTGTCCATTCCCTGCCAGTGTATCGTCCAGCCACCACATTGGTTTTTAAGACTGTCCGCACTGCTGCCGGCGACAAATACGTCTGCGTCCTTGGCGATCGGCAGAACGTCGTCGTTCTTCAGCAATACGAGGGATTTCCTCACCGCTTCCCGTGCAACTGCCCTGTGTTCAGCAGAGCCGAATGAGGACGCGAGGGTTCTATCTGTGTAGGGATGCTCAAACAGACCGGCTCTAAACTTAATTCTCAGTATTCTTCTTACGGCGTCATCAATCCTTGACATTGGGACCTGGCTGTTACCGACGACGGTCTTCAGATCGCTGATAAATGACTGCCAGTCACTACGCCCAGGGGCCATCGACATATCAATGCCAGCATTTATCGCATTCTTTACATTAGTTGTACCGCTTCCGACGTCCTGCCAGTCGGAAATGACGAAACCGTCAAAGCCAAGCTCGGTCTTGAGCAGGTCAGTAATAAGCCATTCGTGGTAAACACATTTATCCCCGTTCCAACTGCTGAAAGAAGTCATGACTGTTCCCACGTTTGCCTCTATGGCCCTTTGATATGGAGGTAGATGAACGGCTCTCAGGAAGGTCTCAGTGCATATCGTATTACCGCGGTCTATCCCGCCATATAAACCTGTGCCCCAGGTAGTGCCGCCATCGCCGATATAGTGCTTGGCACAGGCAACAATCTTCTCGCCCTGCATACTTGCATCTATCCCCTGAAAGCCGCGGACGTAAGCGGCGACGATATTGTTATGAATTTCCGGGTCCTCGGCGAATGCTTCGTAAGTCCTGCCCCAACGCTCATCTCGCACGACGGTAACACATGGCCCAAAGCTCCAGTCAACTCCCGTAGCAGCTACTTCTAATGCGGTAACAGTACCAATCTTTTCCATCAGATTCGGGTCGTTGGCTGCGCCCAAGCCGATGTTATGCGGGAAGATAACTGCATCGCGGACATTACTATGGCCGTGGACGGCATCTACCCCGTAGATTATGGGGATACCCAGCCGGGTTGACAAGGCAGCAGCCTGATAGGCATCGTACATATCCGCCCATCCCTCTGGACTATTATCACCAGGAGTTGACCCGCCTCCGCTCAGGACGGAGCCCAGGTTGTAATCTACGATTTCTTGAGTGGTGACGCTGCCCCTTTCGCCCTGCGTCATCTGCCCGATTTTTTCGTCCAGAGTCATCCGGGAAAGAAGGTCCTCAACCCTTTCCTCAACGGGCAGGTCGGGGTCCAGGTAGTTGGGATCTGCCTGCACTAAGGCAGGCCAGCCGGCCAAAAATCCTGCGGCAATAAAGACAATAGTTGCGATTAGGGGTGGTTTTTTCCTCGATGTGCTCATTTTTTGCTCCTCCAAAAAAAGAACAGCCCCATAATACCTTTATTATTAACTTATACCAAAGCCCTGCTCTTTTGTCAAGAAAAATTCCGGCAGCCCCTGCTTCGCGAGAGATTAGATAGGTGAACAACTGGGCAGGAGGCGCTTTGGAGGGAAAGATGCTTGTAGTCCATTCAGGGTTCATTATTCGTAGATAAACTCTGCCATCCGGCTTTGCAACCACCCAATAAGCTGGGGGGCTGAATTTTAGAAGGGAAGGCGATAGTGCACCGGCGGTGAATTTTTTCAAAAAATACTTGAGTTGGCAGAAGTATTTTGTAAAATTCCAATCTCTATGTTTTTTTCGGATAAAGTTGTTGCGTTTTGCAGTTGACAATGGATAATGGCAACATAGCTCATGGGGGCGGTATCGCTTGGGGCACACCCGAATGTCCACACCCCGTGGATTAGAAACAGTGGACGTGCATGTGGGCACGATGGAAAAAGAAGAACAGGAAAAGCCAATTTTTAATCAAAGGAGGTCGAAATGAAAATCAGCAGATCGACTGGCTACGGATTACTGGCGGCCGGGTATATCGCCAGGAATGTGAAGAGCGGTATTGTGCTGTCACAGACCATTTCCAAAGAGTACGACATACCTTTGGAATACCTGCTGAAGATATTGCAGCAGTTGGTCAGGGCAAACATCCTGCGCAGCAAGCGTGGTCCGCGTGGCGGGTTCGTGCTCGGCAAGTCGGCGAGCAAGATTTCAATGCTTGAAATCATAGAAGCAGTGGATGGCCCGATGGCAAGCCAGCTCAACCTCGATGAGCACTCCAAGAGGGACAAGTTCTGCACCAGGGCGGAGAAAGCATACGCACAGGGCCTCGGCGCCGCCAGAGCGGTATATCAGAAGGTCAAATTGTCGGACCTGCTCGGTTAAGAGCGGATAGACAACGATAGCAACCATACCAGCCGCGGTCCCGGCGTGCCGGGACCGCGGGCTGGTTACGTTTCTAATGTTGGCCACATAGAAATGCACATCAGCGAATTCCAGCAGTTCATCTCGGAAAAGTATGAGAAACGCGACCGGCAGAGAGGCGTCCCCAAAACTTTTCTGTGGTTCGTTGAAGAGGTAGGTGAGCTGGCAACGGCATTGGCAAGGGACGACCCCAAGAACAAACAGGAGGAGTTTGCGGACGTCTTTGCGTGGCTGTGCACGTTAGCGAATATCAGCGACGTGGACATAGAGAAGGCCTGCAGGAAATACACAGGCGGGAAGGTGAAGGGATTCAAGCCGAAGTAGCGACGCGTAGTGTGTGTTGCGTATGTCGTTCTTTCACCGCCCAGAGCGTGGAGCACGCGGCGGGAAAATCAAAAGTGTGGAGGCAAACAGGGGATGGTCTGCTTGGTGGTGCGGATTAAAAAGAGAAAGGGCTGCGAGCAATTTTGCTCGCAGCCCTTTGGTTTTGCGGGGATGCGTATAAGGGTTGATTAGGGGCCCGAAGTGAGCCACTGGTTGGCGAATATGGCAAAGTCGAGGAAGTTGACTATACGAGGAGTGATTTATATACGGATACTCTTTTAGATTGTGGCCGGGGAAAGTCAAGAGAAAAATGGCGGGTTATAGGGATTTTCTTTGAGGGATGGAACGACCCCGCCCGCAGGTGGCGGAGCTAAGCTAAACACTATTTTTTGTAAACTTTAGCGGGGTCGAAGACCTTTTTGGCGATGAAGGTGAGGGATTTGGCGTCGGGTTTGAGGGCGCGGTAGAAGCAGGATTGGTAACCGGCGTGGCACTGGCCTGAATCGACGGTTACTTTCAGCAGGATGCAGTCCTGGTCGCAGTCGATGAGGATTTGGTCAACCTTTTGTGTGTGGCCTGACTGTTCGCCCTTTGTCCACAGTTTCCCGCGGCTCCTGCTGTAACATGTTACCAGGCCGGTTTTAATGGTCAAGTCGAGGGCTTCG
>CAYUIL010000185.1:0-4184 GCA_964444715.1 uncultured Pirellulales bacterium
AGAACATTTTTGTCGAGTACAAGGGCAAGAAGGTTTACTTCTGCTGCACCGGCTGCAAGGCAAAGTTCGAGGCAGACCCGGAAAAGTACATTGCCAACCTGCCGCAGTTCAAACAATAGTTCGGCTGCACGGGAAAAAACTATCCTGAGCTCTTGCGGGAGCATTGGATGCGATGGATGAGCTGAAAGGCCAACAACCGTCGTTCATCGAAAAGGTAATACGTTTTTGCCTTGAGAACAAGCTGGTAGTGGTGCTGCTTATCTTGTTCTTCGTGGGCTGGGGGATATACGTTGCGCCGTTTGACTGGGAACTCAGATTTTGGCCGAGGAACCCGGTGGCGGTGGATGCAATTCCTGACATCGGCGAGAACCAGCAGATAGTTTTTACCGAATGGCCGGGGAGAAGTCCGCAGGACGTGGAGGACCAGATTACATATCCGCTGACGACGTCGCTGCTGGGTGTGCCAGGGGTGAAGACCATCCGCAGCTTTTCGATGTTCGGCTTTTCGAGCATATACATTATTTTCAGCGAGAAGGAGGACTTCTACTGGACGCGAAGCCGCGTGCTCGAGAAGCTCAATGCGCTGCCGAGCGGAGTGCTGCCCGAAGGCGTTCAGCCGATGCTTGGGCCGGACGCAACGGCACTGGGACAGGTATTCTGGTACACATTAGAGGGAAGGGACCCGAACGGCGAGCCGGCCGGCGGATGGAACCTCGATGAGCTTAGGAGTATAGAGGATTGGACCGTTCGGTATGCGCTTCTCAGCGCGGAGGGCATCAGTGAGGTGGCTTCGGTCGGGGGTTTCGTGAAGGAATACCAGATAGACGTGGACCCCGACGCAATGCGAGCGTTCAAGGTGGGGCTGGATGAGATATTTGCCGCGGTGCGGGCGAGCAACATAGACGTCGGCGCACGCACGATAGAAATTAACAGGGCGGAGTACGTTATACGCGGGCTGGGTTTCATCAAGAAACTTGCCGACATTGAAAATACCGTGATAAAGGTGAACGACAACGTCCCCGTTTATGTCAAGGAGGTGGCGCATGTTTCGTATGGGCCTGCACTAAGGCGCGGAGCGTTAGACAAAGGCGGTGCGGAGGCGGTGGGCGGCGTTGTGGTGGTGCGATACGGATATAACCCGCTGACGGCCATAAAGAACATCAAAAAGAAGATAGAGGAGATAACACCAGGGCTGCCAAGCAAAACACTGGCTGACGGAACCTTATCGAAGGTTGCCGTTGTGCCGTTTTACGACAGGACGGGACTGATTTACGAGACCCTGGGGACACTGGAGACGGCAATCACGGAGGAAATTCTTGTCACGATGCTCGTCGTCATCGTTATGGTGATGCATCTGCGCAGCTCGGTTTTGATAAGCGGCCTGTTGCCCCTGACCGTGCTGATATGCTTTATCGCAATGAGGACGTTCGGGGTGGATGCGAACATCGTGTCGCTGTCCGGCATCGCGATAGCCATCGGCACGATAGTGGATATGGGGATAATCATCTGCGAGAACATTCTCAGACACCTGGACGAAAGCGGGCCGGAAGATAATAAGCTGGAGGTGGTGTATCGCGCCACCAGCGAGGTTGGCAGTGCGGTATTGACGGCGGTATCGACGACGGTGGTCGGTTTTCTGCCGGTGTTTACAATGACGGGTGCGGAGGGGAAATTATTTAAGCCGCTTGCCTGGACAAAGACATTCTGCCTTATCGCCTCGATAATAGTAGCGTTGACAATAATTCCGCCTGCCGCGCACGTTTTGTTTACCAGAGGCAGTGCTCTGAAGAAGGTGGGCAGGAAGATATTAGGCGTGGTTCTGCTTGGGTGCGGTGCAGCAACGTGGATATTGTTTGCGTGGTGGGCGGCGGTGATTGTTATTGCAATCGGGGTGTATCATCTACTGCACGAGCGGCTGCCGAAAAGGGCAATCGGGTGGGGGCCAAAGGCGGCAAATATCACGGCAATGGTTTTTGTCGGGATAATCCTGACGAAGCACTGGCTGCCTTTGGGTGTCGATAAGGGGACGGTGAGGAATTTTGTGTTTGTAGTTGTGCTTATAGGAGGGCTGCTTGCGCTTTTCCGGCTGTTTCAGAGGGCGTATCCGCAGATTTTAGGGTGGTGTCTGCGGCACAAACTGCTGTTTTTGTCTGCGCCGGTTTTGATTATCGTTCTGGGCACGCTTATATGGTCGGGGCTGGGGCGTGAGTTTATGCCGCCTTTGGATGAGGGCTCGTTTTTGTATATGCCGACGACGATGCCGCACGCCTCGATAGGGGAAGCGCTTGATATTGTGGCCAAGCAGGATGAGGCGTTTCAGTCGATACCGGAGGTCGATTTAGTTGTGGGTAAAATTGGCAGGGCGGAGACGGCTTTGGACCCGGCGCCGATATCAATGATTGAGACAGTCATCAATTATAAGTCGGAGTACATCTTAGACAAAGACGGCAGGCGGGCGCGGTTCAAATACGACAGGAAGGCAAAGGACTTTGTACGCGATACAAGCGGCAATTTAATACCGGATGAGGACGGCAGGCCATACAGGCAGTGGCGTGAGCACATCAGGAGTCCGGATGATATATGGAATGAGATTGTCAAGGCGGGGCAGATACCGGGCACGACAGGCGCGCCAAAATTGCAGCCGATAGCGGCAAGAATGGTTATGCTGCAAAGCGGGATGCGGGCGCCGATGGGAATCAAGGTAAAGGGGCCGGACTTGAAGACAATTGAAAATTTCGGACTGGAGCTGGAGCGATTATTGAAGGAGGTGCCGAGCGTCGAGGCGCCGGCGGTGATAGCCGACCGCGTCGTGGGAACTCCCTATCTGGAAATCGACATCGACCGTATGGCGATAGCGAGATACGGCATAAGCATCCAAATGGTACAGAACGCCATCGAGGCGGCAATCGGAGGTGTAGCTGTCACGACAACGGTGGAGGGCAGAGAACGGTATCCGGTGCGCGTAAGATATTTGCGGGAGCTGCGTGACCGGATAGAGACGTTAGGTAAAATTTTGGTGCCGGCGATGGGGGAGGCACAAATACCACTGATTCAATTAGCGGAGATTCGCTATGTGCCGGGGCCGCAAATGGTAAAAAGCGAAGATACGTTTTTGACAAGCTACGTCCTGTTCGACAAGAAGCCCCAATATGCAGAAGTGGACGTGGTTGAGCAGTGCCAAAAATTTCTCAAAGATAAAATAGCGTCGGGCAAGCTGGTGGTTCCGAAGGGTGTCAGCTATGCGTTTGCGGGCAGTTACGAAAGCCAGATACGGGCACAGAGGACGCTTATGGTGGCAGTGCCGCTGGCGTTATTTATCATATTTATGATTTTGTATCTGCAATTCAAATCCGTGATAACGACTTTTATGGTGTTCTCAGGCATTATCGTGGCGTGGGGCGGCGGGTTTCTGATGATATGGGCGTATGCGCAGCCGTGGTTTCTGGATTTCAGCGTCTTCGGCGTCAATATGCGACAGCTTTTCCAGATGCATCAGATAAATTTGAGTGTTGCGATATGGGTGGGGTTTTTGGCGCTATTCGGGATTGCGTCTGATGACGGTGTAGTGATGTGCACATACCTGAAACAATCGTTCGGCAGATTAAAGCCGACGACCTTGCAGGAGGTTCACGAAGCGGTGATAAAGGGTGGGACGCGTCGGATACGACCTTGCTTGATGACGACGGCCACGACGATTCTGGCGTTACTGCCGGTGTTGACTTCGACGGGTCGAGGCAGTGACATTATGGTCCCGATGGCGATTCCCTCCTTCGGCGGTATGACGATTGAGATTTTGACGATGTTGGTTGTTCCGGTATTATATAGCGCGCGTGAGGAGCTAAAGCTGCGAAGTCCAAAAGCAGTTTAATGGATTTTGCCCGGCGGCTGTTGGGAAATCATACTTTTGTTCGGCCTTTGAAAGGATCTGAAAATGGCGGAAGAAAACATCCAGGGTAATTCAGAGTGCAAGAGTGAATCACATAACCAGCACCTTTGCTATTTCGTATCTCAGGGTTTCCATCTCAGCGACAAGGAAGAATACAAATCTCTGGTGGAAGACCCTCATTTTGAATGTACACACTGCGGGCGTGTTGCCAGGAGCGACAAGAACCTTTGCAAGCCCGATAAGTTGTAATTGTCGAGCGGTGACAGGCCGGCCGTTCTCAGGTTTGTATGAAAGCGTT
>CAYUIL010000186.1:0-4179 GCA_964444715.1 uncultured Pirellulales bacterium
CTCCTGCCGGAAACAACTTTATCGCCATCGCGGCAGGAGGGTTACACTCTCTCGCCCTTAAGTCCGACGGCTCAATCATCGGCTGGGGCGACGATCATTATGGTCAGGCGACGCCCCCTGCAGGAAACAACTTCATCGCCATCGCGGCGGGAGGGTACCACTCCCTTGCCTTGAAGTCCGACGGCTCAATCGTCGCCTGGGGCAGCAATTATCTTGGTGAGGCGACGCCTCCTGACGGAAATAACTTCATCGCCATCGCGGCAGGAGGGTCCCAATCTCTTGCCCTTGTTAATACAAAACCGGTCGCGAACGCTGGGCCGGACCAGACGGTTTATGCCTGGCTCGATGGCATAGCAGAAGTGAATTTGGATGGGTCTGGCTCTTACGATGAAGATGGTGACGAATTGGCATATCTGTGGACTTGGTCAATCGACGGAAATACTTATGACGCAAATGGCGTAAATCCTGTAATTGAACTGCCCGTCGGCCAGCACGTTATCTCGTTAATCGTTAATGACGGCATTGAGGATTCCGAGCCGAACGAGGTCAATATAACCGTTGTTGGGCCGATAGAAGCGAATCTGTGTGTAACGCCTAAGGTTCTCAATGCTTGCCCGCCGGGACGAAGCCGCTGGCCTCAGCCGAGAATAACGGCAATGTTACGCCTGCCCAGAGGCATTACCAGAGAACAGATTGATACAAATGAGCCGATTTTGCTCTACCCGGGCGAAATCGAAGCGGACTGGGTGTGGATTAGTCGGGGCTTCGATAATAAATGCAGGGCTTTCCGCACTGTCGTTTTTGCCTTGTTCGATACAGACGAGTTAATGGATGCTATTGACGGTAACGGCCCTGTTGAGCTTGCAGTTGTCGGCCAATTAAAAACCGGCCAATACTTCTTCGGCCAAGACACCATATGGATAATTAACCTGCATCCCAGGCCAAGCCCACACAGAATCGGGAAATAAATAATTTTCCGCAATACATTCGGCCGAGGGCGTTTTCTCCTATTTTTATATATTCCTCCTTACGCCCTCGGCCTATCTTTTCTATTTACCCCATATTTCGCACCGAATTGATTTAAGGCAACAAACTTCAGTTCACGGTGCGTTTTTATATTTGCGACTACGGCTATTGCTTTACAAAGCCGTCGGCAAATGGTTTAATGGTTCGTCAGTCGACGGGGGATTTCAAAAGTGGTGGTAGTTTTTAGAGTTGCTTTAGGAAAGGTCTATGCCAAACGGTAACGGCAACGAGAAGATGCCGATAGTAACCAGCAAGACGTTCCTGGCGGTAGGGCCGACGCTGCACTACAGCCACACAAACGTTATTACCTGCTGGATGCTTACCGTGGTCGCTTTTGCCGGGGTTTGCCTGTTCTGGTCAAAGATACTGACCGGCTCGCCGTGGTCGTTCAATCCCGAACTGGTAACGTCGCCACAGCATTGGCAAATAGGCCGGCTGCTTTTGACAGGCGTAAGTATCTTCGAGTACCCCTGGCAGGTTCCGGTACTTGCGATGCTTATGGCGGTGCTGGCGGTAGCGCCGGTGCTCACAAGCCAGCTCCTCAGCTTCAGTTACAGCTTGCCTTTGATTCTGGCCGTATTCTTCCTTGCGGATTTGCCCGCCTTTGCGGTTTGCCTGCTGATAGGCTGCATTGCAGTTGCCTGTCGCCCTCTGCGGTTTCGCTCGCGTTTCACCTCAATGGCGCTATGTATGCTGCCGCAGCTTTTGTATTGGGGGGTTTTCGGCGGCGCAAGGGGTGTTGAGCCGATTAAATGGGGCTTTTCGTTTACGCCGTGGATAGGCGCCTGGCTAATAGGGCTTGGCGTGGCGGGAGTGGTGCTGGGAATCGGGCATTTTACCCGCTATCGGCCGGGGCAGATTTGGTTATCCACCACAATCGTGCTTGTCATTGCCGCCGTTATCTTCAAGTTCGGGATAGGTTTTGACGAGCTGGACTACCAGCTTTATGTCGCCCGCAATAATCCGGAGCAGATTACGGAATTCCACGACCACAGCATCACCGGCGTGCTGGACCGTGCCATAAAAAATCCCGTTGTCGTCAAGTATTTGGGCGGCTTTTTTTACCCAACCGAGCCGATAGCACTGCGCAAAGAGTTGAAGGCCGAAATCCAGGCCCAGCTTGCATACGACCGCTGGCCAACCTGGTTCGTTGTTCCCCAAGAGCTCAGGTATCAGGAGAAAAGGCAGTGGCTGCTCGGGCAATACGAATTATTCATAGCTCGCCGCTCCAAGAGCAAACGAATGCCCATTGCATTATATTACAAGGCCCTTTTGACGGAATACAGCCCCGATTACCGGCTTCTCGATGAGAAAGAAACTCTTCATTTTTACAGCGATTATCCGTTCGACCGTTCGCGTGAGGTGTGGTATCGACTCTACTACGAGTTCGGCAGAAGCCCCGAGTCGCTCGAGGCCCGCTGGCGGATAGCGATGCAGTGGGCAGGCCAGGAGAGGTTTGAGCAGGCCGAAGCCCTTATTGCCGACGCCCAATCGCTGCTCGATGAGCGGTTGAAAACTCTTGTCAACGACCAGCCGACTGAAGAGTCGCTGTTCAGCTTATTCCGCCCGCCGCCCGATTCGGCACAGACCATCTCCAAACTAACCGAACTGCAAAGAAAGCTCAGCCAGCTACACATTCTTATCAGCGGGGACAACCGCACCGCCAAAGCGGATTCGACAAAGCGGCTGGCGAGATTTGTTATGCTCAACCCGAACAACTCCGGTTATGCCGGCCAACTGGAGGAATTGCTGGCGGAAATGGGCAAAAATGACCCCCTGCGAGACAATGTTCTGCTTGCCCAGGTCAAGCTCATACCGGACGAACAGCTCCGCGGCGAAAAACTGGCCGAGCTGCACAAGCAATATACAAACAGCGACGGCGGAATGCAGGCATTATATGAGCTTGCCCTGCTGAAGATTCGTTTCTGGCAGCAGCGGGACGAATCAAACGTTGACCGGAAAAAACAGTGTCTGGCCGAAGCCAGGGCGACTCTCAACAGCTTCCTGATGATATATCCCAACAGTTTTTGCGCCGAGCAGGTCAGGAAAAATCTCGAAAGTCTGCCCGCTGCCAACTGATGCACCGACGCTGACTGCCCGCCAAAATGCCGCCTGCCCTATAGGCCCTGCTGGTAAAGCAATTCAACTTCATCCGGGGATAAGGCCCTGTTGTAGATTCGAATGTCATCAAGCCTGCCATTAAAATAGATCGGATCGGTCGATTTGCCACGACGTCCAATCATCAAATAGGTTGACAAAACACTTGGTGCAGGAGGAGATGCGGATGCCTTTTCCATCCCATCTATGTAAATTCTCATCCTGGGGCTCGCAGAACCATCAAAGGTAAAGGTAAATGCAACGTGATTCCAGATGCCCATCGAAATCGAACTCTCGCCGCTATTAACATCAGGAAGCTGGTTGTTGGTTTCGTACAACACGGATTTATTAGACCAGTTGTAATAAACATTGTAGGCCCCCCACGTGTCCCAACTTCCATCTTTGCTGATAATAGTTCCTCCTGTAATCACATTCTCATCTACATACATCCAGAACGCAAACGTGAAAGCAGCACTTACGTCTAAGCTTGAATCATCTGGGACTTTTATATAATCATCAACCCCGTCAAAGCTCAACCCACCGTTAATTTCCCCAGTTGTCCAGGTAGGGCCGTTAATCAGATTTCCATCGTTGTCGCCAGCCGAATCATAAGCAATCGTTCCGCTGCCTTCGTCAAACTTCCACCACGCTGCGATGCCGTAATCAAGGTTCGGCTCAGAACAAGTAGTGAAGCTCCAGACATCACCTTTTGTAGTCCAGTCCGCAGCCACCTCATCGATGCGCCAGTAATACGTTGTGTTAAAGTCCAGGCCGGCAGGCGCGTAGTTATTGGTGTCCCAGAAATTGACGTCCTGATTACCCATATACACGTTGGCATCAAAAATATCAGCGTCATTTACTTCGTTAAAGTCCGTGCCGAAATACACATCGTGCGAAAGAGAATCCATCCCCGGCGACCAACAAAGAACCGGATGCGTGGTTACATTCACCCAACCGTCCGACGGCTGTGGGTTCTTCGCCTTTCCTGAGTCCGTGGTAAAGCTCCAGACATCGCCTTTGGTCGCGCAGCCAGCAGCTACCTCGTCAATTCGCCAG
>CAYUIL010000187.1:0-4160 GCA_964444715.1 uncultured Pirellulales bacterium
CGCGTTTGGCCTTCTTTGAACAACGTGGGGCGGGCCAGGGCCTCGAAATTCTCCCGGCTGTAAAACGGCTCCTCAAAACTGTGCAGCCAGAACAACGCTGTTTTCCATCTACCGAACTCTCGCCGAGTTTGCTCCAGGATGGGTTCCGGTGTATCGCTGACAAGGTCGTATATAAGGGCATACCCCCCTTTTTTGAGCACTCGATGAATTTCATTCAAACACATGGTTGGCTCTTTCCAGTGATGAATCGACGCAGTGCTGACAACTATATCGAATGAGCAATCGGGAAAAGGGACGTGGTCGGCGTTGCCCTCCTTAATTTCGATAACCCCGCTCGTCTCGACGTTCTGCCTGGCTTTAGTCACCATCGCAGGCGAAGAGTCAATGCCCGCCAGCCGCACATCGGGACACTGCTGATGAAGTTTCAAAAGCAGCCACGCCGGCCCTGTGCCGATATCCAGCAAAGCTCCTTGCCGACAATAACTCAGTATGTCTTTGGCTGCTAATTCGTAGTGCCTTTGAAATATCGCAGACAAGCTAATCGCGTTATAGAGCACCGACCCCGGCCAGGGTATCCCCTCCGGGTGCACCAACTTTAACAATCTGCGTAAGGACGACAGTTTTGCCATTGTGAGGCTGCTTTTCTATTTATTAAGCGTTTTTGTTTTTTATTGAAAGCGAAATCAGCACCCGCTAAAATAAGATTTTATGGTTAAGAGTCAACAAGATGCGTTGGAAATAGCTGTTAAAGCACGCGAGAATTTAAAGCGAATTTACGGGCAGCGTCTGTGTGGAGTGTACCTCTATGGTTCGGCTGCACGGAATCAGTTGACGCAGGACAGTGATATCGATATCGCCGTGATACTCGACCGGATTACAGACAAATTCGAGGAGCACGAACGCACAAGCCAGCTCGCCTCGGATATGAGCTTGGAATATGACACGCTTGTGAGTTTTCTGTTTATTAGCGAATCCGATTATCAACAAGGTCGGTTCGCCGTCCACAGAATCATTAAAGAAGAAGGGATTCGAGCGTGAACGAAGAAGTTCATTTGCACCTTGAAAGAGCAAACGATTGCATAAAGGATGCAGAACTACTGCTGGCTGCTCACCGCCCTTCAGCGGCGATAGGCAGAAGTTATTATGCGATGTTTCACGCAACGACGGCGGCCCTTTTAGGCAAGGACATAAAACGACATTCTCATCAGGGGCTTATTTCTGCGTTTGGCCAGTTTCTTGTCAAACAGGGCCAAGTCGAGCCGAAATTTCACAGGTACATCGCAGAGGCATTCGACCTTCGACAAGAGAGCGATTACCAGCCGGTTGCCGAAGTAACAGAACAGCAGGCCGGCAAGGTTCTTGATCGCGCGAAAGAATTCGTGGAGATCTGCCGGAAGCTGTGCCAATAAGATGGTCACTTCTCTGCCAGCCAACTGGGGCCAAAAGTAACATCGACTTTCAGCGGGACCTCGAGCTTAATCGCATTGGTCATTTCGTAAGAAATCCATTTTGCGTGAAGCTCTGCTTCGGCGGTCGGCAGCTCAAAGACAAGCTCATCGTGCACCTGGAGAATCATTTTCACCGGCAGATTTTCCGACTCGATTTTTCGCTGGATATTGACCATAGCGACTTTAATCAGGTCGGCGGCGGAACCCTGAACAACGGTATTCACGGCTAATCGGCGGGCCTGCGCACGCTTGCCGGGGTTGGGGCTGTCCAAGTTGAGAATCCTGCGCCGCCGGTGCAGAACCGTCTCGACGAAACCCGTCTTTTTTGCCTGCTCGACGACGCCATCCATAAAGTCACGGATGGAGCTGTACCTGGCGAAATAATCGTCGATGAACTTTTTCGCTTCCTGCGGAGTCAGCCCCGTTCCGTGCGCAAGGCCGAGGGCCCCCTGACCATAAATGATGCCGAAGTTGACCGCCTTGCAGCGGGAACGCATCTCAGGCGTAACCTTTTCGATGGGGACATTAAAAATCTGAGAGGCGACGAAGCGATGAATGTCCATATCGGCGGCGAAGGCCTCTCGCATCGCCTTATCTTTGGAGAAGCAGGCGAGCAGACGAAGCTCTATCTGCGAGTAATCCGCGCTGAGGATACAGTCGGTTTTGTTTTTCGGGACAAAAGCGGAGCGGATTTTGCCGCCCAACGGCGTGCGAATGGGGATATTCTGCAGGTTGGGGTCGCTTGAGCTGAGCCGGCCGGTTGCCGTTACGGTCTGATTGAACGATGCGTGGACGCGCCCCGTCCGGCGATTTATGAGCGAGCCAAGTTTGTCCACATAAGTGTTCTTGAGCTTGCTCAGCGTGCGGTATTCGAGGATGAGGTTCACCACGGGGTGTTCCTCGGCAAGCTCCTCCAGGACCGCGGCGTCGGTGCTCAGGCCGGTCTTGCCTGAACGGACGGCTTTCAACCCGAGCCGGTCAAACAGCACCCCGGCAAGCTGTTTGGGCGAGTCGATATTGAACGGCACGCCCGCCGTCTGGTAAATCTCGTCAACAAGGCGGCCAATCGAGGCGGTTATGTCCTCCGACATATCCGCCAAAATCCCGGTGTCCAGCGAGACACCGTTGTATTCCATCTCGGCAAGAACCGATACCAGCGGCATTTCAACGTCGTAAAAAAGCCGTTTTATCTGCGGCTGCTTTTCCAACTGTCCCGCCAAATACCGATACAGTTGCCAGGTCATATCCGCGTCCTCGGCGGAGTATTCACAGGCGGCGGCGGTATCAACCATATCGAAGCTGATTTGATTTTTCCCTTTGCCGATGAGGGCGGAAATGGGTATGGACTGGTAATTCAGGAAATCAAAGGCCATATTATCTAATGAATGGCTGTTGCGCTGCGGGTCGAGGCAATACGAGGCGACCATAGTATCGAAATGCACGCCCGCCAGCGGCAATCCGGCGTTTCTCAGGACCAGCATATCGTATTTTATGTTCTGCCCGATTTTCCTTACGGCCTGGTCGGCAAGTATGGGGCCAAGTTTCTCTCTGACTTTGGCCGGCGACAGATGTTTGGCGCCGACCGGCGCCCGCACGGGTATATAGAAACCATTCCTCGGTTGCCAGGAGAAACTGATTCCGACTAAGTCGGCCCGCATCGCGGCAAGAGATGTGGTCTCGGTATCGACGGCGAACAATTTTTGCTTTTCAAGCTCGGCTAAAAAGGACTCGAATTTTTCCGGCGTGTCGATGAGCTGATAGTCGTGCTTGACGGTTGCCACCGAGCCGGTCTCGCCGGCGGGTGCAGCTAATGGCCGTTGTGCCTGTGCCGGCTGTTCCGTCGATGAAAGGCCCAACTGCCCCAGCAGCCGGGCAAAACCAAGCTCGTTGAATACCTGTGTCAGACGCGCCTCGTCAAAGGGCTTTACCGCGAATTCGTCGTAGTCGATATCGACCGGTGTATCGCAATCAATCGTTACTAAGCGTCTGCTTAGGTCAATGATGTCCTTTGATTTGCGAAGGTTGTCGCCGCGTTTGCCGGCGATTTCGTCGGCGTGGGCGAGAAGGTTATCGAGCGAGCCATATTTTTGAATCCACTCCAGTGCGGTCTTGGGCCCGACGTCGGCAACGCCGGGAACATTGTCCACACTGTCGCCCATCAGCGCGAGCACATCGAGGAATTGCTCAGGCGACATTTTCATTTCCTGGGACATCCTGGCTATATCGAACTCTTTGCCTGTTTTTACGTCGAAGGCGCGAACATGCTCGTCAAGCAGTTGCAGAACGTCCTTGTCCTTGGAACAGATATAAACGTCGAACCCGTCTTTTGCTGCCTTTTTGGCCAGAGTCCCTATTATGTCGTCCGCCTCAAAACCGTCGATACGCAGGATGGGGACGTTCATCGCCGACATAATCTGCTCGATTCGGTTTATCTGGACGGGCATATCGTCGGGCATAGGCGGGCGATGCGCCTTGTATTCAGGATACATCTCATTTCTAAACGTCGGGGTTTTGCTATCCATCGCCACAACGAGCATATCGGGCTTTTGATTCTTTATCAGCCCCAGGATGGCGGTGGTAAAGATATAGGTGGCCTTGGTGGGTTCGCCGGCGGGGCTGGTCAGCCGTTGTCGCATAGGGGCAAAATACGCGGCATATATGTGAGCGTGGCCGTCGATTATGTAAAGAGTGCTGCGTTTTTCAGGCATACTG
>CAYUIL010000188.1:0-2485 GCA_964444715.1 uncultured Pirellulales bacterium
AGCTCCGTAGATAGGAGGGTCCGTTAGGGTGTCTAGTCCGGCGTCGGCCAGGCGCGCGTTGATACGGCAATACCAGTTTTGGCCGGCGATGTTGATGTCCTGACCAAGACTGTTTTTGATCGTATGGGTTTCTCCGTAGCTGTTCCAGGCTGCCTGTTGCTCAGCCGTGAGCGCCTTCCAGGCTGCGCTCTGGGTGCCCAGGATAGAGCGTGTGTTTTGCTGCCTTGGGGTGTTGGGATTGGTGGGAGTCGAGCGAATTCGTGCGTAGTATCCGCCTTTGTTGTGGCTGTAGGTACGACCACCTTCCGACCCTGAGCGGAGGTTGTCGATTGGGAGTAAGACGGCCATGGGATTGCCCTCCGGGTGAATGAGCGCCCTGGACATCCCGAGACCCCTGTGGTATGTTGGACACGTCGAGTTTGTCCAAGTCGAGGCTGCCCAGGGCTTTTTCATGAGGATAGCAGGTTGAAGATGCAGATGCAAGACGAAATGCCGGAGGGCGGAAGGGAGAATGAGGTATGGAGAGAGTTGGTTTGTCGGCAGTGCGGCGAGGTTATGTGGGTGTTGTGGTACCACGGCGATCGCCGCGAGAACTGGAGACGCTGTCGGAGGTGTTGGCGCGATTGGGAGATTTGGCCAAGTGGGCGGGTGAGGCCGGCGCGGCAGTTGAGTGTCCCGTGCGGGATATTGGCGTTAATGGCGGCGCAGATAGGCTGGGAGAGACCTCCGGCGTCAATCCGCGCTTGGTTTGGCGGAGCTTCCATTGTAGACGATGTGGATGTCTGATGCGGGCTGGATTTTATCCGGATCAGAGGACTGATGTGTCCAGGCGGTGTCGGTGTTGTGGCTTGGTGTGGAGGTTGTGGCGTACAGGTGATCAGGAATGGGATCAGGTGGCGACGAGAGCTGCCAGGGAGGTGAGATGTGACGGTTGAGATGTTGCATGAAGCGTTGTTGATCCGGAGAGCTTTGGCGGATTGGTTGGTTCGCGCTTCTGGGGTTGAGGATCTGGATAAGGCTGATGAGGAGGTCGTGAGGTGGGTGAGGGAGTCTCAAAGGTGCATGTGTCAGGCAGTGAAGTTGATGCGTAGTCGGGGAAGGGCAGGGAAATGAGTGGAAACATCGAGGGGAAAACGCAGGGAAAAATACCGATCAAGTGGCGGACAACGAAGTGTGAGAACTGTGGCGAGAACATACGGTGGTGGGTGCCAGCAGGACAGAAGCGTGCAGTACTCCGCCAGTGTAAGGCGTGTGGCAGGTACTTCATGGGGGAGCCAGAAAGGACGGGCCAGCAGGATATGTGGGGCTACAGTGAGGCGGATCTGAGAGAGATGCGGGATTAGGTTGCGAGCGGCCCAGCGAGCATTAGGCCGCGGCCAAGCGGCCCTGTAGTTTAGCGCCCCGAGGCCTCGGAGAGCCTGGGCGCGGGGATTACGTCCAGGGGTGGGGTCGGCGTGTGCGCCCCACGGGGATGCGGAGCGGAGGATAAAATCGAATTAAACGTGCTGGGCCGAAGGACCAGCCACTATAGGCGCGCCCCGCGGGAGCAAGACCTAGCGTCCGAGAACGGCAGGCGGGCGAAGCCCGCTGTTTTGCCGGGAGGGCGGTTGGTCGGCCCCGTGGGGCGCACACGCCGACCCCACCCCTGTTTCCCTATTTGAAACCGCCGGGGGGGATGGCCCGGCGGAATTGGGCGGGGTTAGGCGCGCTGGATGGATGGTAAGATGAGAGAGTTTGGTAGAGATGAGAGCGCTTGGTCGATGTATGCGCAGAGATACGAGACCGTGTCATCTCCTCCGACTTTTCTTGCTATCGTACGAGTACCCCCTCCGATAGCAAGAAAACAAGGGGAGGAGGGAGCTAGTCATGAATTGACGACGCGGACTGGGGAGTCGGAGGAGATGATACGGATTAGAAGTGGGTGGGTGGTGGGGACAGAGGTGGCATGAGTTTTGCTTAGCCTGAGCGTTTGCGAATGGCACACCTGCTCTTGGTAGTTGCATAGCAATCTACTGTGACACAGAGCGCGAGGGCTTGTAGCAAAACGAGTGACACGGGAAACTGGAATTCGGGCGAGCGCAGGCGACTGTGACAAGGACTCTTGGCACAGAAGATGCCTCGAGCCCGAGAACCATTTCGCCGCGAGACTCTCGTCGGCGCTTGCGCGAGGCGCGTAAGGGGCGAGGGGGGAGAGGGCGAGCCCCGCGCCGAGCGCCTCTTTGGTGGGGGCACGCAAGCTGCATGCCAATGCTTTTTTGGCTGGCATTCTTGCGACAGCAAGAAGCAGGCCAAGTATTTTTTGGCATGGAGCTTGCTGGTGGCGCATGACCCACATCCCGTGCCAATGCATGACCTATCACCCTGCAATGACTCGACACTCCACCTACCGCATCTCTCCCACTCCGCGCCAATGCATGACCGACCACCCTACAATGACTCGACACTCCACCTACCGCATCTCTCCCACTCCGCGCCAATGCATGAC
>CAYUIL010000188.1:2585-4121 GCA_964444715.1 uncultured Pirellulales bacterium
CGACCACCCTACAATGACTCGACACTCCACCTGCCGCATCTCTCCCACTCCGCGCTGACGAATGACCGACCACCCTACAATGCCGCGACATAAGTCTTCATTTCGCGTATTATCCGACGTTGTTTCGCGCGCGGATCTATGGTGTCTAGAAAAAAAGTCGAGAAATAATACAGCAAAATCCTACACGATTAGTAGGAAAATGTTGGCATGTAATATGTGATCGCGTGTGCGCCCGCAACCACTCCGATTGTCTCTATGGCCCTTCTAGAGGCCTTCAATGGCGTATTTTGAAAGTCTCCCGACTAGGATCGCGCTACATAGGTCAGATGTCGCGGATGGTCGATTGCGTCGATTGTAGGGCATTCTGGCGCGTTTTAGGATTGGTAGTAGGATCGATTGGTTGTTGTTATGCGTATAGGGAAGGGGCTGTTGGTTGTTGTAACATGGAACGCCTTGGTGGACCTGTGTGTTGTATCATGCCAGGCTTTTTAAGAAATTCCTAACTCGTTTCGAGTTAGGGCGGAATTCTGGCCGAAATTCACACCCTGACGGGGGTTCTATATACCGTACACACTCTTAGAGAACCTTACGCATCCGCTCGGGATCCTCGCGGCTACGTAAGGTTCGGGCGTGAGTGACTTGCGTGTGTGCGGGGGTCGGCGAGGCCGTCTAGGATAGCCGGACGGGGCAGAGGGCCGGGTGACCCGTCGGTTTGGGGTGAGGCTCAAAGCCAGCCGCGAAAATGTACCAGGAAGGTGTCGTGCAGCCAGAGTTGTGGGTCGAGGATAGACCAGATGGCGCCGTAGCGTATGCCGTGTGCGCCGGTGATGGGGTAGATCTCTGAGAGGCGATGGGCAAGCCTGTGGAGTGTGTAGCTGACGGTGTCGCCGACGGTGTAGGAGTAGTCGTAGCCATTGGGGAGGTCAACAGAGAAGAGTTCCATATAGCCATCTGGACATGTGTCGACGGTGGTCCAAGCTTCCTGGCCGGAGCTGAGCCTCCAGAGATGGATCGGGAGTCCAGCGAACCCCACGCAACTAAGGGGATAGGCTTGGAGCTGTTTGGTGGTGTTGTCCCAGGCTTTGCTTGTTTGGGCTTGAATGATCCCCTGAAATCGTTGGGCTGTGCGAGGAATGATCATTGACTGTGCGGCTTGGAAGAAGCGCTTTTTTGGTGTGATCGGTGCCTCGCCAGACGTCAGCATGGCTGTCTCCTAGTCGCGACGACTCCTATCGCGCCTCCGTGTCGGATTGGAATGCTGACATTTGCCCGTACTGGTTCATGATGGCGGCAAAGAATGTGCTCTGCTCGCCGGAGGGAATGCCCACCGGAAGGGTCATTGTTACGGGGGTTGAGACGTTGAGATCACTGTACGCGATCATGCGGGCTTGATTCTTGTTGGGAGTGGAGCCTAGCGAGTTGGCTAAGGTGTACCAGACTTGTAGGAGCTGGTAGCTCGGCAGTGTCCCTGGCGTAAAGGCGAAGCTGATGACGGCGTCGGATTGGTAGCTGACTTCGAAGGTGTCGAGGGCTCCA
>CAYUIL010000189.1:0-4081 GCA_964444715.1 uncultured Pirellulales bacterium
CGATACCTTCGCCTTGATGAAAAGCATCACCCCGGAACGAAACCAGCAGGAGCTCCAGGAAGAAGGCGGAACCGACTTCGGCTTTGCCTTCGGCGAGGCCGGCCGATTCCGTGTCTCTGTCTTCAAGCAAAAAGGCAATGTTTCCGTCGTTCTGCGTCTCATTCCCTCCAGGCTTATGAGCTTCGAGGAGATAGGGCTGCCCAAAATCACCACCGCCCTGTGTCGCAGACCGAGGGGTATGTTCCTCGTAACCGGCCCGACGGGATGCGGCAAAACCACTACGCTGGCCACAATGATTAACTACATCAATGAGAACCTCGACCGCCATATCATAACCATAGAAGACCCCATCGAGTACTACCACCCCCACAAAAAGTCCATCATCAACCAGCGAGAAGTTGGCATCGACGTCCCGAGTTTCACAGAGGCCCTTCGGCGAGTTTTGAGAATGGATCCGGATGTGATTCTCGTCGGCGAATTGCGCGACCTCGACACTATTGAGGCGGCGGTCCGGGCGGCCGAGACGGGACACCTGGTTTTCAGCACAATCCATACCACAAGCGCTTCCGGAACTGTAACAAGAATCATCGATGTGTTTCCCGTCAACCAGCAGGAGCAAATCCGCATCCAGTTGAGCAGCAACCTCATTGCGGTCTTAAGCCAGGATCTTTGCCCCTTGGCCACAGGTAAAGGCCGAGTGGCCGCATACGAGTTTATGGTCGTTACGCCCGCCATCGCCAACCTTATCCGCGAGAACAAGACCTACCGTATTGACTCGAGCATACAGACGGGCAGGAAACTGGGTATGCAGCTTTTGGATGACCATTTGTGGCAGTTATACGAGATGGGCAAGATTAAGCTGACCGAGATGCTGGAAAAGGCCCGCCAGCCCGCTGAGCTCCACGACAGAGCGATGGTCCGCTTAAAGACTCTCAAGCCGCACGAAAGACCTCCGGAAGACGAGGATTATGGGGCGATATTGCGAACATAATTTTTTGCCCACCATGCAAAAAATCAGGGCCGGGGGGAAACGCCGGCCCTGTTGATTTTGGCGAGATTGATTCGCAATACTGTGGTTATTTCTTCTGTCTCTTCCTGTCGCGGGATAATAAGCCAGCTAAACCCATCCCCATCAATAGCAGCGAAGATGGCTCGGGGACTATCTGAATTGGCACCGATACAGATTCTGGAATAGTGCCGTCACTCGCACTCCCAATTAATGTACCGAATACGTCATAATTTCCTGGAACAACCAGAACGCCAGTATTGTCATTTATCATATTCCAGTCTTTGGAAAACTCCTCAAACTCTCCCGGCTGGAGAGTAAAACTACTAATTGCTGGATTAACATATTTTGGCCAACCCCAAATTCTTGTTTCAGCATCCCATACTGCGAAAGAACACTGTTGTTGGTATGCAAATTCAAACGTCACGTTCGCATCTCTCAAGTTAGTTACCCTGTACAGCATCTCAACATTCTCGCCCAAATCGTAGATAAATTTATCCGTCTGGAAGTAATATTCGATGCCGTCCTTGATTATGGAATTCGAATCAGGCGCCGCCATTGCGAAAGAGGCTATCCCAAGCACCACAAGCCCGATTGTTACGATTACCCTTCTCATTTCTTCTTTTCCTTAACAGACAATAATTATACAAGAATGGGGCCTAAAAATCAACTAAATAAGACCCAGACACAATATATAGTCCGTATTCGAGGCGGTTTGTTACAGCCATTCTTCAAAAAAATTAGGTTGTATTAACAGCTTTGGCGGGTAAAATGTGTGCTTTGGTTTGAACAATCAGAATAAGTTTACAGGGAGACCGAACAATGACAGTAGGCAGGATTTTGAATCGCGTAATCGTCGCCGGGATATGTTGTTTTGTGTTTGTATTGGGTTGTGCCCGGGAGGCGCAGCAGCCCGTCGGGCCGGCGGCACGGCCCAAAGAACGGGTTTCTGAGGCGGCCAAGCCCAAGCCGCCTGCCCCGGGCAGCGTCAAAATCGCGTTGAAACCGACGCCCGGCGAAGAGACCATCTACAAGATTACGACTCAGGCACGCCGGAGCATCAATTGGCAGGGGCCGGTTCCCCAGAAAGATGCCTTCGCGGAGAGTTTCAATGATGAGCAGGCCGAAATGGTCGTCACCCAGCGCATACAAAGAGTGGACGCCAATGGCAGGGTCGTTGCGCAGATTACGATTGATTCGCTGAAGTATCTTTCCATAATCAAGAGCCAGCCCTCCATTGATTTCGACGGTTCCAGACAGGCGGATGCAAACAGTCCGTTGGCCAAACTGATAGGGCAAAGCTATACGATTGAGTTCGGGCCGGACAACTATATAGCTTCCGTGTCCGATTTGTCGGCGGGCCGGGCGTTGATGAGCGGGCGGACTGTAGCCGACCGCGCCGGACTGAATATCCTGTCGGGCGAGGCAATTACAGAACGGCACGCCACCCTGCCGTTGCCGCAGGCAGGCCAGGAGCAGCTTATGCCGGGGGACAAGTGGAATAAAATCAAGACCTTCTCGTTCGGCCTGATGGGGCTTAAGTCATACGAGAAGATATATACGCTTAAAGAAATACGAGACGCCGCGGGTCACCGGATTGCGGTCATTGATATGAATGCGATACCAAGCTCCGAAGTCGAGAGCAAATATCGCGGGCAGCAGGCGGGGACCAATTTCCCGAAGATGTTCGACACTAACGATATATACACGGGCGGCGGTGAGGTCGATTTAACGGCGGGCAGGATAGACAACTTCCGTGAGAACCTCCAGGCAAGCTGGATTGTTGCGCTTCCGCCAAATCCCGGCGAGCCGGTGGATGCCAACGAACCGGTTGTGCTTAGGATGACCGCAACACGCACTTACAATCTTGAGAAGATTAAGTAACGATTTGGTCGCAGGTTTTGGGCTGAATTAAGCGAAAGGAGCAAAATTGAATTCAGTGAGGATTCTTTTAGCGGTCGCTGTTGTCGGTATTCTCAGTAGTTGTGCGCCGACGCAAAAGTCGGCTTTGTCGTCTCGCAAAGTTCGATTGACGGTCGATTTCCAGCAGAATCAATCCTTTAGATATAAGTTCATCAGCAGCAGGGATGTTGCAGTGGACTGGGGCCGGGGTGCGGGTAAAGCCAAAATCGACAAGTCGTCGGAATCGCTGGAACTGGTCGTTTTGTACACACCTGTCGAAGTGGACCCCTACGGACTTACGACAATAAAAGCCAGTTGCGAATCCGCGAAGGTGGCACGCGCGGGGTCTCGCCAGGCGGGTCAGCGGGATGCTGCTGAGAGTTTCGCCGGCAAGACGTGGATTTTTACCGTCGACCCGACCGGCAAAATGGAAGACCGTTCGCAGCTTTACGATTGTATTCGCCAGGCCGGCCGGCAGACCTTCAGAGCCGACAGGAGCCAGGGTCTCGTCAAAGAGCCGGATATGATTTACGATTTCATTGCAACGCAGTGGTTTCTCTGGGATTCAATATCGAGCATCAGTGAGCCGGTTGCAGGCGTCGGCGTGGGCGACCAGTGGCGGTCCCGGCTTTTCGTGCCCGCTCCGATGATTCTGTTTGCGGCAAGGGACGTAAACTATCGACTGGAGGAAATCCGCCCGGACCCAAACGGCCGAATTGCCGTCATAGGCAGCTCGTACTCCTTGTTGCATCCGAGCCCCTCCGAGTGGCCTGTGCCATATACAGAAATATTCCAAATGAGCGGGACGTTTGGTTTTCTGCGGGGCTACAAGACGCTCGACTTGCAGGGCCAGGGGCAGGAGCTTTTCAATATAGACGCAGGGCGAACTGAGAAATACAATCAAAAGTACACGATACACGTGCAGGCATCCTTGCCTATGGGGCTGGGGCTTAATCCGCAGATAACCATTGACCAGACGCTGACGATGGAGCTTCTTGCGCCGCCAAAGTAACTTTTCACCGCAGAGACCGCGGAGCACGCAGAGTTTATTTTATAATTTTTCTCAGCGTGCTCGGCGGTGAACGATGGGGTCTTTATAGTGATGAGACGCAAAAATTTATGGGCGCCGTGGCGAATCGGGTATATTCAAGGGCTTGACGACAAGAACGAGTG
>CAYUIL010000190.1:0-4070 GCA_964444715.1 uncultured Pirellulales bacterium
ACGTTACTCCGCTGGACCGCTTAGTCAATTTTGACCAGCCCAAACAAATAACTAAAATCCCCCGGCGGTTCGATGCCGAACAGGCCGCACAGAAAATCGCCGATTGCTTCAAAAGCATTCACTGGGTCGAATCATCCGTCAACGAGCGGCTTATTTTCGAGAGCTTGTTGTTAAACCTCGCCGATTCTGATAAAATCGCATCAAAACTTTAGCGCATCCGCACCGGCGGGCAGCCGATTCGTATTATAAACAGCATCGTCTGCCGAACCCGTCGAGCCGGCGCGATATCGCTTATGGTGCAATATCGCTGATGGAAGATACGCCGACAACAAAACCGAAGCCGCCGAGAACAAAAAAATATATGCTGGTCCGGTACAGCCGGATGCGGCTTCTCGGACTCTTCGAGCATAATGAAACCCAGATACCATCCGTTCCCACGCGGGTCGTCGTGAAAACCGAAAAAGGGCTGGAGCTGGGCACCGTAGCAGGGCAGCTCAGCGCATACCGCGCCGGACAGCTCAAGTTAAGCGACGACCAGCTCAAGAAGTACTTCGACGACTCTGAAATCCCCTTCTCCACCGAGCCGGCCGGCAGACTCGTCAGGTTCGCAACCGCCGAAGACCTTAACGAGGAAAAGCATTTCACAAAAATTGCAAAGGAAGAGGCCGAATACTGCAGAAAACTGGTAAGCGAGATGAACCTGCCGATGAAAATCGTCGACGCAGAGCACATCCTCGGCGGCGAGCGAATTATCCTCTACTTTATGTCCGACGGCCGCGTAGATTTCCGCGAGCTGGTTAGAAAGCTCGCGCAGGAATACCAGACCAGAATCGAAATGCGGCAAATCGGCTCGCGCGACGAGGCCAAGCTCCTCGGCGACGTCGAAAGCTGCGGACAATGGTGCTGCTGCATAAGGTTCCTCAAATCCCTCAAACCCGTCAATATGCGTATGGCCAAGCTCCAAAAGGCCACGCTGGACCCCTCGAAAATCTCCGGCTACTGCGGGCGGCTCAAGTGCTGCCTTCGCTACGAAGACGTAACCTATACGGAACTAAAAAAGCGTATGCCTCCAAGAAACACAAGGGTCAAGACGCGACTCGGCGAGGGCAAAGTCGTCGATTACCAGATTCTCTGCCAGCTTGTTATAGTCGAACTCGACAACGGAACGAAAACGGTAATACCAAGAGATGAACTCGAAATAATATCACGGCCCAAGGTCGATAGTACACAGGATGACTCGGCGCCGGCAAACGATGCCGAAGATGCCGACAACGATGAGCAAAAAAACGCTTAACGATATATTTAGCCCCCTGTTTTTATCCGCCGCAGGCGGATTACCGGGGGTTGTAGCCGAAAGAAGATAAGCTATGCCGCGTAAAATCGTCGTTACCTCCGCCCTGCCTTACGCAAACGGCCCCATACACATAGGCCACCTCGTTGAGTATCTGCAGACCGATATCTGGGTGCGATTCCAGAAAATGTGCGGCAACCAATGCCTTTACTTCTGCGCCGACGACACCCACGGCACCGCGATTATGATAAGCGCACGAAAAGAAGGCATCAGTCCGGAACAGCTTATTGACCGGGTCCACAAGGAGCACCTGGCGGATTTCACCCGCTTCCTCGTGGAGTTCGATAATTATTACTCCACTCATTCGCCTGAAAACCGAATCCTCAGCGAGCTTGTTTTCGCCCGGCTGAGCAACGCCGGGGCAATCACCAAACGCACCATCGGCCAGCCATACTGCCAAAAGTGCAAAATGGCCCTGCCCGACAGATACATCCGAGGCGCCTGCCCTCGCTGCAAGGCCGAAGACCAGTATGGTGATTCCTGCGAAATCTGCAGCGCAACCTATCAGCCCACGGACCTGATAAATCCCTACTGCTCAACCTGCCGCTCCACGCCGGTACTGAAACAATCCGAACATTACTTCTTCAAGCTGGCCAACTACGAACAACAGCTCAAGAATCTCATCACAACCGGCTATATCCAAAAATCCGTCGCCAACAAACTCGACGAGTGGTTCAGCGCGGGATTGAAGGACTGGGACATCTCACGCGACGGCCCATACTTCGGCTTCAAAATACCCGGCGAACAGGACAAATACTTCTATGTCTGGCTCGACGCCCCCATCGGGTATATGGCCTCGGCCAAAAACTATTGCGACAAGAACAATCTGGATTTCGAGACCATCTGGAACAGCCGTGAGTACGAGCTTTACCACTTCATCGGCAAGGACATTATGTATTTCCACGCCTTGTTCTGGCCCGCGATGCTGATGGCGGCCGGCTTCAAAACGGCAAACAAACTATTCGTCCACGGCTTCCTCACCGTCAATGGCCAGAAAATGAGCAAGTCCCGCGGCACGTTTATAAAGGCCGGCACCTATTCTCACCACCTCGACTGTGAATATCTGCGATATTACTACGCAAGCAAGCTGTCAGGCGGCATCGACGACATCGACCTCAGCGTCGAGGACTTCGTAAACAAAATCAATTCGGACCTCGTCGGCAAATTCGCCAACCTCGCCTCACGCGCGGCCCCGATGCTGAAGACCAAACTCGCCGGCCGGCTCGGTCAACTGGACGAGCAGGGCAAAAAACTCATCGAAACACTGACCGCGGCAAGCGGGGAGATTATCGAAAACTATGAGAACCTCAATTATGCCGCCGTCGTTCGCACCACTGTCGGCCTGGCGGACCTTGCCGACCGCTACATCGAACAGAACCAGCCCTGGACCACAATCAAAACCGACCCCGAAAAAGCACGTATGATACTCACCGCCGCCCTTAACGCCATCCGCATCCTGACGGTTTACCTCAAGCCGATTCTTCCCCGATTTGCAGAAAAAATCGAACGGCTGCTCGGCATCGGCAAACTGTCGTTCGCGGACGTCCAAGCCACGCTCCAGGAACATAATATAAACGACTTTGAGCGACTCTTCGAGAGAGTCAGCAAAGAACAAGTCGATACGATGATTGAAGAAAGTAAAGAACCAGGAGATAAAAAAGCTATGACTACGGAACCGATTAAACCGGAATGCACCATTCAGGATTTCGAAAAAATCGACCTGCGAATCGCACAGGTCGTCAAAGCCGAATTCGTCGAAGGTGCCGACAAACTGCTTCGCCTGCAATTGGACGTCGGAGGTATCCAGAAAAGCGTCCTGGCGGCGATTGCACAGGCGTATAAGCCGGAGGACCTCACCGGCAAAATCGTCATTTACTTCGCAAACCTAAAACCTCGGCAGATGCGCTTCGGCCTCTCGGAAGGGATGATTCTCGCATCGGGCACCGGCGGCAAAGACATCTTTATGCTGACCGCTGACCCGGGCGCCACCCCTGGCCGGAAAGTAAGTTGACCCCGAATGAGCAGCAAAAAGTCACTTGAGGAAATCTCCGAGCAGGACGGGCGATACAACCCAAAGGCCGTCCGATTCGTCTATGAAGGGCTCGGCTACACCGCAAAAAAGATTGCGAATCAGCCCGGCCACGTCACGGGCCAGACGCTCTGCGAAGGGCTTCGCCAACTGGCGCTGGAAAAATGGGGCCGCTTGTCAATGCTGGTCCTCAACACCTGGCAGGTCAAAACCACAAGGGACTTCGGCGAAATTGTTTACCTCCTTATCCAGCACAAATGGATGAAAGCACAGCCCACCGACTCAATCGACGACTTCAACGACATCTACGATTTCAAGACCGTTTTCAAGAACCGCTTCACGTTCTGAACAAGCACCGCACGGTGCAGAAACGCTTCAAAAACGGCCTCAAGCCCCCACCAGCCAAATTCACTGTTTTGCTTGACAACCTGCATAAATAAATGGTATCATAATATAAACAAGAACTCCGACTGTCCTTATGGCTTATCCGCCAGAGACGGAGAGGAAAAGTTATGCGCCTGATAGTAAAACAAGGTGAACGCACGGTAAGCGAATTCCACTTCGACAAGGGGCCCGTCTACATCGGCAGGCACAACAACAGCCAGGTCTTCCTGCCCGACAAGGTCGTCTCCCGGCAGCACGCCGTAATCTATAACACCAAGGATGGCCAGTGGGTCGTCGAAGACCTCG
>CAYUIL010000191.1:0-2900 GCA_964444715.1 uncultured Pirellulales bacterium
CGAGTCCTTATAACGGCAAACTCAGGGATGAATTACTTACCCGGGAATTGTTCCTGAGCGGCGGATGGATTATAATCATTACCGGCCGCACAGCAGCCTGAATTATACGGCCCCAGCAGCGTTTGCGGTGAGGTGTCTTGAGCAAGGTACGCTACGCATTCTTCAAGATGGGGAAAATAAGTGTGAAATACACTCATAACAACTGGATCAAAAAATGGAGGCCGGCCACTTGGGAACAGATAACAAGTCGGTCGAAGATGACCCTTCTAACCAGTGCAGAGGGCCGTCTATTGTTAGCTGGAGTTGGGCTGGCATTTGCCTATGCTGTGTGGCTGGGAATCAAGATATTAGTTTCTCCGGAGGAATCGCAGGTTCTGATAGGCATGACTGCTACAGGAATTATGTTCGGGCGGGCCGCAGGCATGGCCTTCGGATACTCGGTTGGGGTCGGACACGGGACGGTTATCGTCATTAGTGCACTAATTGAAACAGTCTTTGTGCTCATCTTTTTCCCTCTGTTTGTATTCAGCTGGCGGCGTCTGTTAGTGGTCAAGCGGCTCAAGAATGCATTTGAACGAATCCACAAGGTAGCCGAAGCCCGCAGAAACGATGTCCAGAAGTATGGTACTCTGGGGCTGTTCGTTTTCGTTTGGTTTCCATTCTGGATGACGGGCCCACTGGTTGGGGCTGTGATTGGGTTTCTGCTCGGGCTGCGAGTATGGCTGAATATGACGATAGTGCTGGCCGGAACGTATGTGGCAATTTTTTGCTGGGCTATCTTTCTACGTCAGCTTCATGGCAGGGTGGCATCGTACAGCCCTTATGCTGCTGCCATTATCATGATTGCGGTGGTTGCTATCATTATCGTGGGGCATATGTTGCATAAAACCTCCTATAATAACAGACACAAGAATTAGATTTGAATTAAACCGATTGCCTGCTTAAATCCTGCATCTATGTATGATTGACCTCTGTCATTTGTTTAGTGGAGGGGTGGTGGACGCAGAGTAATTCGTGTCTCTTTGGTGGGAAACTTATACCTTGCCGACGACGACACAGGCGTTATGCCCGCCGAATCCGAATGAATTGCTCATCGCGATGCCGACCTTCTTCTCACGTGCCTTCAGCGGCACAAAGTCTATCTTCGCATCGCACCGCTCGTCCACGTTCTCAAGGTTAATCGTCGGCGGAACAATCGATTCCTTTATCACCTTGGCGCAAACTATCAGCTCAACCGCCGCACTTGCCCCCAGCAGATGCCCGTGTGCGCTCTTTGTCGAGCTGACCATCACCTTGTATGCGTGCCCTCCGAGCACTGACCTGATGGCCGAACTTTCCGCAATATCGTTCAGCTCGGTGCCCGTCCCGTGCGCGTTGATATAATCAACCTTTTCCGGTGACAATTGTGCGTCAGCCAGCGCAAGGGCCATCGCCTTTGCCGCCCCCGCTCCATCCGGCAGCGGTGCCGTAATGTGGTATCCGTCGTCGGTGGCTGCGTAGCCGAGCATCTCGGCATAAATAGTCGCCCCGCGTTTCCTCGCGTGCTCATATTCTTCGAGAATTAGTATCCCCGCCCCCTCAGCAAGCACAAACCCGTCCCTGTCCCTGTCAAAAGGCCTCGACGCCGCAGCTGGATTATCGTTGCGCTTGCTCAGCGACCTCGCCGCACAGAAACTCGCCAAACTGACAGGCGTCAACGCCGCCTCCGTTCCGCCCGTTATTACAACGTCGCTGTGATTTGCCAGGATATTACAGTATGCCTCTCCGATTGCGTGGTTACTGCTCGCACACGCGCTTATCACACAGAAATTCGGCCCCCGCAGACCGTACCGAATTGCAATGTTGCCCGCTGCCGCATTCGCCATAAGCCGTGGAACGGCAAAAGGCGAAAGTCGCCTCGGCCCCTTCTCCAAAAGTAAAGCGTGCTGCTCCTCAATCTCTTTTATCCCCCCGATGCCAGTCCCAACTATCGCCCCCATCCGAAACGGCTCTTCTTTGGCAAAATCCAGCCCGCTGTCCTTCACCGCCTGGCTTGCCGCCGCTACCGCAAACTGTGAAAACCGGTCCATCCGCTTGCTGTCGCGGACGTCCATATATTTGGTAACGTCGAATTGCCGTATCTCGCCTCCGAAGTGAACAGGGTATGCGCTCGTGTCGAAGGACTCTATCGTTGCAATTCCGCTTTTGCCCTGGCAAAGTGCACCGAAAAGTCCATCAACCGATTCCGCTAAGGCCGTCACGCAGCCCAGGCCTGTGATTACTACTCGCCGTCTGCCCATTTCGACCCAATTGCTATTTCTTCTTCGCCGCCCGTGCCGCGTTGACAATGTAATCTATCGCCGCTCCGACCGTCTGTATCTTCTCCGCCTCCTCATCCGGGATACTCATTCCGAACTCGTCCTCGAACTCCATAACCAGCTCTACCGTGTCGAGCGAGTCGGCATTAAGGTCGTTTATGAAGGAAGTGTTGCGGCTAATCTCCGCTTTATCAACGCCCATTTGTTCGCTAATTATATCTACGACTTTATGCTCAATCGCCTGGACATCTACTTCAGCACTCACTTGCTATACCTCCAAAAACAACGTTTCGGCGAAACTGTCCGGCAGCGGACGCAAGGTCAGACGCTGCGCCATCCTTAATACGGTCGGCAGGTATATTAAACACCCCCGCCTTTGTCAACAACCATTTTTTTGAAAATTTTTGGGGAAAAGGCGGCCTGGTTGTATGGGACACCGGCGGACAGCGTGGCATTAGCAAAGGCGGAGTTCGGACTATTAACGTCTTGGGCGTGGGCGGCGGCCTCTGAAGGCGGAATGTGACCTTCTGCCGGCAGACGAGAATCTGCCTCTGTGCAGCCCTAACAGTGGTTTCGGCATAACGGATTTTGTGTAGGTAAAGC
>CAYUIL010000191.1:3000-4070 GCA_964444715.1 uncultured Pirellulales bacterium
CCTCTGTGCAGCCCTAACAGTGGTTTCGGCATAACGGATTTTGTGTAGGTAAAGCCGGGACATTCCACCGGAGTAAATTCGCGGCTTATGAATCTTTCAATCTGACGAAGGTATTTGTACTCCTCGCGGGAAACAAACGTAATCGCGTCACCCATGGCCTCGGCCCGGCCTGTCCGGCCGATGCGATGAATGTAGTCCTCCGGAATAACAGGCACGTCGAAATTGATGACGTGCGAGATGCCCAAAACATTGATGCCGCGGGCGGCAATATCAGTCGCAACCATAACCCGGTATTTGCCGCCTTTGAAGCTATCCATCGCGCGTTCACGCTGACTTTGTGTGCGGCCTGAGTGTATCGCCACCGATTCTATGTCCGCCCGTTCGAGGTAGCGGTTAATCTTGTCCGCGCCGTGCTTGGTGCGGGAGAAAAGCAGCACGCTGGACATCTGCCTGTTTTGGAGCAGGTGCAAAAGAAGAGCAATTTTCTGCTCTCTCTCGACGAGATAGATGTGTTGTTTGATTGTTTCGATGGGGTTTCGCGGCCGGCCAATTTGTATCATTATAGGCGACTTCTGGACGCCCGCGGCCAGATTGCTTATTTCCGGCGTTACGGTGGCTGAGAACAACATTGTCTGGCGATGCGTGGGCACGGCGGCGATGATTCTTCGCACGTCCCTGATGAACCCCATATCGAACATTCGGTCGGCCTCATCTAAAACCAGCACTTCAATGTGCCTCAGGTCGATGGTGCGCCGCTGCATATGGTCTAAGAGTCGTCCCGGCGTCGCAACAACAATGTCAACGCCCTGACGAAGCGCGGTAAACTGACCATTGATATTTACGCCGCCATAGACGGCCAGAGTCCGCAAATGCAGGAACCGCCCGTATGTGCGTATGGACTTTTCGATTTGCACCGCTAATTCACGCGTCGGCGTCAGGATTAGCGACCGGATAACCTTCCTTTTGGACGGGTGCTCGTGGCTTAGCCGGTTCAAAATGGGCAGGACAAAGGCGGCGGTCTTGCCCGTGCCCGTCTGGGCGCAGCCGATGATGTCTAAGCCCGAAATAGC
>CAYUIL010000192.1:0-4030 GCA_964444715.1 uncultured Pirellulales bacterium
AGATTCCGCAGTTTTATTCGGACGTTGAAGGGTAATTCCTCCGTTATGAGATGTGAAGCGCAACTGGCTGAAGAAATCAATCGCGCAGACCGGTGTACACTCGCACGCCATCGACGACTTTGCAGATATGAACGGCGTATTTGTCGGCAAAATCGGGCCGGCTGCAAGGATAACCAATATCAACGGCCTTTTTGAGGGCGCTGACGCTCCCGGCCTTGACCAAAGCACCTGCCGCGCCCTTGTCGCCGCCGCCTAACATCCGCTCGCCCAAGACACCCGGGACAGCTCTGGCAATATCGCACATCGTCTCAAGCTCGGGGCCGGAGATTTTGTATTCATCCCGCAGGCCAATACCATCCCGGCGGAAAATTGAGCCGACCGTCTCTATATCGCCACGTTTCCACGCATCTAACATTTCGTAGAAGCGCTTCTGGGCAGCGAAAATATATTTGAACCGGTCGCACAAATCAGGGTGTTGACTTGCAAACTGGGCCAGTATCTTTTCGTAAAGGGCCTCGGTTTTGATATCTGCAAGACAAGAAATGTTATAGCCGGTCTTTTGCAGAATCGAGACCAATTGTTCGCACTCGGCCCTTCTTATTTTGTAGGTTGATTTTTCAAGGCCGGGCCTGACCGCGCCGGTATCCATCACGACGATTGCAAAATCCGCTGCCTTTTTGCCCAAGCAGACGTATTCGACCTTGCGGTCTTTGGGATTGTAGTATGTGCCGAAACCCTCGCGGGCAAAGAGTATCATAATCTGGTCTAACTTGCCGCAGGGTGAGCCGATGTAATCATTTTCGACAGCTTGCGCCAAATTGACTATCTTGAGCTTGTCGGGTTCCTCTATGCCGTTGGCGTCGAGGATAGACAATATAAGATTCAGCGTCAGCGACGCCGAACGTGACATCCCGCCGCCCGGTATATTGCCGTAGATTACCGCATCAATTCCGCGTTTTAGTTTGTAGCCCGCTCGGCGGAGAATGAAATCGACGCCGTATGCGAATCGGCCCCAGGTATCGGCGACCTGTTGTGACCTCGGCTCCGGAACATCACCCGATTCAAAGTCGATTACGCCGTCGTCAGGGAAATTGCCGCTATATAACCGCATACGAGGGGTATCCGCGGGCTTATAGGCCATCCAGATAAAGCGGTCGGTGCCCACGCCGAACAGTTCGGTCCCGTTGTAATCGCCGTGCTCAACACCCAGACAGAATCGGGAGGATGTCCTTCTGACCTTGCCGGCCTTTACACCTATTCGCCGTTGCTTTGCAAGTTCCAGTATCTTCCTTATTGCCTTGCGGTCTTCCGTTGTCGGTTTCATTCAACAAATCCCACTGTCGGGTTTTTGCATATTTTCAACTGATTAGGCAGGGCCACTTTACTCGAATAGAGCAGGCGGGGTCAAGATTATTGTGGTGGGGCGAGTTACGCGAGTGATTTACTTCAGTTTAATCGGCACGCCTTTTTGTTTGGACTCGGCCACAAAGGATTTCAGGTCCCGCAGGACCAGCTCAAGCTGCTTACTGTCTTCGAGCAGTTGTTCGTAAAGCCGGCCATCGTTTATCAGCCTTCCCGCGGTGCCGTCGCCATTGTTCACCTTGGTCAGGACTGCATCGAGCTGCTTCATCACCTCGCTTAACCTGTCGCTGGCGCCGACCAGAGAATTCGTAAGCCGCTCCATTCTCGCATCGGTGTTTTGCAGAGTGGTCTTGCCGGCAGCCGACATCTCTCCAAGCTCCTTCATAACCTCAGTGGCCCGTTGCGAGGCCTTTGCAAGATTTGCCAAAGAGGCCTTGATGTTGGCCTTGTTTTCGGCGTCACCGAAAATGTCATTTCCGCTGTTGATGAATGCCGTGATTCCGGTAATCAGGTCGTCCAGTTTTTTCTGACTTTCCTCCGGGAAGAACTCGCTGGTCATCCCCGCGGTGCCCTGGAGCAAGCTGCCTTCGCTGAGGAATCTGCCCTCGCGAATGTCCCTTGGCGGGATACGCAGCTCGATGTAGCTCGAGCCAAGACCCCGAGTCATCAGCTTGACCTCCGCGTCGGCCGGGATATTGTTGAACTGGTTATCGATACTGATGATTACGACTGCCTGATGATAGTACTGACCGGTGTTGAGGTCTTTCAAAACCTCGGGGGGCCTGACCTCAGAAACTCTGCCTATCTGATAGCCGCAGAAACGCACAGGGGTATCTCTTTGAACCCCCGGCGCGCTGGGGAGCTGCACGCGAACCTCATAGGACTTCATCTCGCTGACCATACCCGGCAGGTCACCAAACTGTAACACCATCCAGAAAAACGCAACCGCCGCAACGATGACAAAAACCCCGACGACCATACTGCGTCTTCGCTGCATCGTTTCGTAATCGCTCACCGTCTGCTTCCTTTCCGACTACGGCTCCCAGCCCAGCGCTGGGCTGGGCCGAGACGAGTCCTGCCCTCGAGGAACAACTCACGTATCGCCCGCAGGGGGTAGCCGGTTCGGTTAATCTTCTTTACAAGCCGTATACGCTCGACGGCTTTTAGGTCGAATAACCTTCTGCCTGTCCGTGTAACCTCGGTCGGTTCGAGAAGCCCCATCATAAGATAGTACTGCACGGACTGACGCGAAACGCCGGCCATCTTTGCTGCCACCCCTATCGGCACTAATCTGGTTTTGGGACCCAACGGTTACCCTCCCGGCTTCGGCTCCCCGCCCAGCGCCGGGCGGGACCGAGACGAGCTACATAAGCATTTATCGGCACCAACGGGGCCTAAGATTATAAATTAACCCCCCTTTGCAGCCAGCTTTACGGCCAGCGCAAGAAACGAATCCCGGACCTGTTCAAACGTCAAGCCCCTGACAGCGGCCTTTGCCGCCGGTCTGCCGCCGCTCCGCCTGACCCACTGGGAGGACATTGAGGCGATATAGTCAAAGCCGGCCGGAATTTGCTCCTGATTCTGCCTGAAGGCCTCCCGCAATAGCCGCTTTAGCCGGTTGCGGACAACTGCCTTCCCGCAGGATTTGCCAATGGATACGCCCAGCCGGGGATAGCCGAGGTCGTTCTCGAGGGCGTATAGCACAAGCAGCCCGTCGCGGGCGGACAGCCGCCGGGACAAAACAGCCCTGAACTGACTGTTAGCGAGAAGCCGACTGGATTTGGGAAAAGCGAACCGGCCCAACGTCTCACCACAACCAAATAATCCACTTCTATCCTGCCCGCAGCGCAAACTTGCCATCGGCCTCACGCTGCTTGTCGAGCACCCTGGCGCTAAGCTGCCGACGAACCGCTGCACTCTCAATAACACCTACATACTCATCATCCCGCTGTGAGGCAATAACAGGGATACACTCTATTCCCTTCCGCTCCATCTCCGCGAGGGCCTGTGACAACCCGACATCCGGCGTTACTTTCGCTACTACCGGTTCAGCTATATCAAGTGCAACAAGCCAGTCATTAAGCTCCTGTGTGGCAAAGGTATTTCTTATATCCGCCAACGTGATGATGCCTATCAGTTTTCTGCCGGCATCTACCAAGGGATAATAAGAATAGTTCGTGCTGCTGAAAACCCTGATAACATCCGCCAGTGATGCACCTGCTGGGATGGCAGGAACCTGGTTATCCATAACATCACGCACCCTGTAGGTTTTAATAAGGTCTTCTTCGGTAACATTGAGGCCCGCTTCTCCTGCTTTCTGGGCGCCTATCTTGACCCCAATGGGCCCGATGAGCTGCAGAACAAAGGCGCCCATTATAACCACCAGGAGCATTGTGGAGCTGATTCGTTCTTCGAACCTGCCGCTCGCCATCATAAGCAAACCAATGGCGATGCCGCCCTGCGGATAAAGACAGAAACCGAGATAATTCCTTACGGACCTGACCGCTCGCGAATAGTAGGCACCAAGATAAGCCCCGCTGGTCTTGCCGATAATACTTCCGAGCACGTAAGCAGTCACAAGAAACAGTATCATTATGTTAACTGTATGGATTTGCACTCGGGCACCGACCATAACAAAAAAGAGGATGTAGATAGGCGTGGCGAAGCA
>CAYUIL010000193.1:0-3997 GCA_964444715.1 uncultured Pirellulales bacterium
GAGCATAAACCTGTCGGTTCTACAGGGAAGAGTCGGGATTAAAGGTTTGGTGGTTAAGAACCCGCCTGGCTATGCGAATGAAACCCTGCTGGAGCTTGGTGAAGGTGTGGTTAATCTCGATATCGGCTCGCTGATGAGCGACACTGTGAAGATACAGCTTATCAAGCTCGACGGGACAAAGCTCACGATGGAGCAAAAAGGGCTGACAAATAACCTCAAGGAAATACTGGACAAACTGCCCAAAGAGGAAAAAGAAGCGGCACCCAAAACCGAAAAACCGGGTAAGAACCTGAATATTAATAAGCTGGAAATCACAAACACCAACGTGAGGGTAAAACTGCTGCCCATTCCTGGAAAGAGCGACACTATAAGTTTGAAACTCGACCCGATAGTGATGGAGAACCTCGGAACCGACAAAAAGCTCAACATGGGCGCGCTGGTGGCGAAAGTCCTCGGTGCGTTGGCTACAGGTGTTGCCAAACAAGGTGTCGGGCAGTTGCCCGAAGATATGGTCAAGGGTATCGGCTCGGCACTCGGCAAGACCGCCGAACTCGGCAAGGCAGCAACAAAAGAAGGCCAAAAAATCCTCGAAGACACCACCGGCGCAGGAAAGGATGTCGTAGAAGGTTTCAAAGGACTCTTAGGCGGCAAAAAAACAGAGCCGAATAAGTAGCCGCACAAATTGACGTTTACAGATTCTTTAAAAGCACATTCGCCGGCGACTTTTCCAAGCTTTCGCCGAATTGTCGCAGGCAGTCGGAAAGCTTGTCAAGCTCGCCTGACTTAGTCACGGGTATGCCGGAGGTGCCTCGCTGTTCAATGCGGTCGATGACGAACTTTACCGTGACTTTATCGGCATCGATGGCGGGTTGATAGGCAAGCTCCTTGTCCTCGCCTTTCCTGACCTCCGACAACACGCCCGCCTCTGATAATTCATACAGAATCTGCCTGACTAACCGAACCGGTATTTCCAGCTCATGCGAAAGCCGAGATGCCTCACTTGCTTTTTCGCCTTCGCAAAACCTTTTCACGAGGTGCTGTGTGATAAGCAGCGAAAGCAGTGTCTTGAACGAGAAACTAACCGACAGGCAATCCGGCTCGAACTCGTATGTCTCGACGTTTTGATGAGCAAACGACACCTCGGCGCCGAACAAGACAACAAGCCAGCTTGTCTGGAGCCAGAGCAAAAACAGCGGCAAAGCGGCAAAACTGCCGTAAATAGCGCCGTATTTTGCCACGCCTATCTGGAAGTTGATATAGCCCCACTGAACAACCTGGAAGATTGTTCCTGCCACGATGCCGCCTATGAGGGCGGATATGAATCTTACCTTTGTGTTCGGCATAAACATAAAGATAAAAGTAAACGCAACCCAGATTGTGCAGTAGGGCAGCAGTTTGAACAGTAACCAGAACGCCGGCCCAAGGTTTTGCAATAACGGTATTTTCTCGGTGATAGTTTGAATCTGGCTGCTTACGAAAACAGTTGCACTTCCGGAGATGACCAGCAGAATGGGGCAGACAAACATTGTGGAGAGGTAATCGCCGAACTTTCTGCCGAAGCTGCGCGGCTTTACGACGCCCCAGATGTCGTTGAAGGAGTTTTCGATATTGCTCAATACGCGGATAATTACCCAGAACAGAAACGCGACGCCCACTCCCGCGACAACGCCACCGCTTGTGTTGGCAAGCAGCGAGTTTGCAAAGTCGATTATCTTTGTGACTACTTCCTGCTGCCCTTCCATCTTCGCCAGCAGTTGCGCCTCCACCTGCTTTTGCAGGCCGAATCCTTTGGCGATTCCGAACATCAAGGCGATAATCGGAACAATCGAAAGCAGCGAGTAGAAAGTCAGGGCGGATGCCCTGAACATGCATTTGTTCTCGTCAAAGCCGCGAACAGCAAGGGCGACTATCCGGATGAGCCGAATTACAAACGATTTGCCCCGCGAATGGTCCTTCAGGCGTATTCGCCAAATGTCCGTTTTGATGAAATTCATCCATTTTGCCAGCATAACGAATCCCCTTTCTATATAACGACCCCGGCAGATACCGCAATGGAGTATACTGCGAGCCGTGGGGATTTTCAATATACAGCAATGACTGCTCCCGGCCAGGCGCGAATGTATTTTTGTTTTTCGCATTTGAAAGGAGGGCTTGCGGCGGTTAGAATCGCTGACTTTCTTGAGGGCCTTAGGACAGGCGACATGGGACAAGGCGCTGACAAGCACAAGCTAAGCAACGGAATGGTGTTGCTTGGCGAGCGGATGGAGTCGGTGGAGTCGGTGGCGTTTGGGTTTATGCTGCCGGCGGGCGCAGCCCTTATGCCCAAGGGCTGCTGCGGGGCCGCCAACGTGATAGCGGACTGGATATTCAGGGGGGCCGGCGTTAGAGATAACAAGCAGCTCGGCGACGCGCTCGATGGGCTGGGGCTTCATCGCTTGGTCGGGGTCGATAGCGCCCATATAACAATCGGCGCTGCTCTTGAGGCGAGCAACTTGTCAGCGGCGATTGAATTGTATGGTGACATCGTCCTTCGGGCGAGATTGGAAGACGAGCAATTTGCGCCGGCCAGGCAGCTTGCGATTGACGGCGTGAAGGGGCTGGATGACGACCCGCGGCATAAGGTTATGCTGAAATTGCGGGAGCAGTTTTATCCGGAACCGCTGGGCCGAAGCACCGCAGGGGAAATCACTGAGATTGAAGCCCTGACGCCGGAGATGACTAAGCAAATTGTCGCGGAAGCTTTCAGCCCGTCGCGGACCATTTTTTCGGTTGCGGGCAAATATGATTTTGACGCGGTCATTGGCTGGATGGAGAAGCTATTTGGCGCGGGTAAAAAGAGCCGGGCCAAATCGCCAAGGGTAAGCACCAAACCGGGACGCTATAAACATATCCAAAATGAAGGCGCGCAGGTGCACATCGGTCTTATGACGCCGACGGTGAGACCGGGCGATAAGGATTACTATAATGCTCGCGTTGCGGTGGCGGTGCTGTCGGGCGGGATGAGCGCGAGGTTATTTACCGAGGTCAGGGAAAAACGGGGGCTTTGCTATGCGGTTAGGGCGCAATACCACTCGCTAAAAGAAATGGCCGGCATAGCGTGCTACGCCGGCACGACACCCGATAAAGCGCAACAGACCATCGACATCATAATCACTGAATTTAATCGCCTGGCTGACGGCATAAGCGAAGAGGAAATTCAGCGGGCAAAAGTCGGGTTGAAATCATCGCTGATTATGCAGAGCGAATCTTCGAGCAGCAGGGCCGGCTCGATTGCGGCGGATTTCTATATGCTGGGCAGGGTGCGGACACTCGATGAAATCAAGGCCGAAATCGACAGGACCAGCGTCGATTCGGTGCTGGATTTTTTGCGAAGAAAAAAATTTGCCGAGTTCACGGTTGTGACAATCGGCCCGAAGGAGATAAAAATCGGATAGCGTCAGTATGGAATTTAAAGTGCACAAGCTGGCAAACGGCCTAACGGTTATAGGCGAGACAAACAAAAACGCCGAATCGTGCGCTGTTGGTTTTTTTGTCAGGACCGGTGCACGCGATGAAAACGTGCAGATAAACGGCGTATCGCATTTTCTTGAACATATGGTTTTCAAGGGCACCGACCGGCTCAGCCCCTTTGCGGTCAACGAGCATTTTGACAGGACGGGGGCGCAGTATAACGCATTTACCAGCGAGGAGAACACCATTTTTTATGCGGCGGTTCTGCCGGAATATCTGGCCCAGATAGCGAAGCTTTGGATAGAGTTGATGAGGCCGGCCCTGCGGACGGAGGATTTCAACATCGAAAAGCAGGTCATCAAGGAAGAGATTGCGATGTATAAGGACCAGCCCAACTACGATTGTATAGACAGGTGCAGATTGCTTTATTTCGACGGCCATCCCTGCGGCAACAGCGTCTTGGGCAGCGAGGAAGCGATAGAAGCGATGACTGCGGAGCAGATGCGGGAGTATTTTGCGGGACGATACGCCCCGAACAATATGGTGG
>CAYUIL010000194.1:0-1857 GCA_964444715.1 uncultured Pirellulales bacterium
CCGATCCGAGTGTGTGCCCATTCGCGCTCGCCATCCCAGTTCGCCAAGGCATCAACAACAGCCTCAACATTTCCGGTGGAACTGGTGCCACGGCAACCGGACGCATACGAGTGCGGTTCCGAACGACCCAAGAGGCCAGCGCGGGCGTGGGCGGCTGATGGGCGATTTCAGTCAGGAATTCCCCGAGCGCTTACTCAACGCGCTCAGGTCTCTCGCAGCTTTGCCCGTGCAGGTCGGTGCGATACCCGGTCCAGATGGGAGTGGCATACTTATATATCCAGACCACTACCCCCCCGGCTGGGGTATCTATTTCGCGAACGACGGCGTCGAGCTCGTCGGAAATGGCGCGTCGGGTATTAAGGTTCAAGCGACCAAGACTGCGATCGTAATATCGGGACCGGTGGTGGGCGGAGCGGTCAACGCGGGTCTCGCGGACGTACCGAGCCAACCCGCGGGCGCGATCGCGCTCCCGGCGGCCACGCCCACGACCGTTTATGCACCGACGCTCACTGTCCCGGCCGCGCTCGATCAAGCGTATGTGCGTCTTTTTGCGTTGTTGAGTTTCAATTGGACGACTGCGCCTACGGCGCTCACGATTGCCTTCAGCGATGCCACTAACACGGTCACGTTGAACGGGAACGTCGGTCTGACTGGCGTGCATCAGGACACGTATCTAGTGCCGCTCCCGGCGGGCGCGATCCCCGCGGGCACGCTATCGCCTACGATCGTCATAACCCAAACGGGTGGGGCTGGAACCCTCGCCCCTGCCTCGCAGTTTGTGTGCGAGGTGGTGCGTAGTCAATAGTGCGTACACTGAGACTAAGTAATCGTATTGTCGCGCTCGGCAGCCCAACAGTCACTGCTGCGGGGAGTGCCACCAGCGACCTGGAGCTACCGACGCTCTTTCCGATTCAGCGCGAAAGCAATCGCGTGTATCGAATCGCTGCGCGCGTGCTGCTGACGTCACTGAGCGCAAACAAGCTGCTGCTACAGAGCTCACGTCTTGACATATACGTAGACACGGTTCTGGTGCTGTCAACGCCGTTGTACGCAGTTGGAACCGGGAACGCCAACGGCGCGGTCGCGGGCGGGCATTTCACTTTTCAAGACAGCGACCTGCCCGCCGGGGATCTTGCGATTACGCCGACCCTGGTCGTTGACAACTCAGACGGTTTGACTACCGCTCTTTTTATCTACGGGATGGAGATTGTGCTGCAAGACTTTGACGCTCCGTCTCAGGAGCCGATGTGGGACTACTAACTAATGGACGCGAAAGGACTACACATACGAATAGTCAATCGAACTGGTACTGACCTGCGCGCGTCAGTACAGCAAAACGGTCTGACTATTACGATTACGATAGATAGACCTGACGCAAAAGAGGGTATTGTGGTCGTGCGCGATAACCCGGTGCTGCCAGTCCCGATCTTAAATAACTAATGCAGTGCTACTATTGCAACTCGCCCGATGCTATTTGGTGCTCGCTCTGTCGCACCTACTTGTGTGCAAGCTGTGCTGCGAGCCCTACCGCGCGCGCCGCCGCAATTGCAAAAAAAGCGCGCGAGGGCGCGAGTGCAGGTCTAGCACTAGCGCGCAAAGTGATTGGGTGGTAGAAATGGAAACGGCCCGCCCGCGAAGGAAGGCCGCCGCCATTAGGGGGTGTTCATGTGAGGTCCACAATGAACGGTCACACTAAATCACGTTACATCTCCGATTGCAAGACCCGCTGTCGCTGGTGCTTGCGGCGCTATTGGCTGTGGAGGGCTCGCAGAGTCCGCAGGCAGTAGCGCCGTTCTAATTTTCCCGCGCCGCGCGCGCGGTACTCGTGGACGACCGGGCGCAATTGCGCGGCAGGGC
>CAYUIL010000194.1:1957-3985 GCA_964444715.1 uncultured Pirellulales bacterium
CCCGCGCCGCGCGCGCGGTACTCGTGGACGACCGGGCGCAATTGCGCGGCAGGGCCATCGACATGGGGCAATTTGAATTAGCCGGGACCTTGGCATGAAACGGAAAAAGGCGACGGCTACCCGCAAGCGCGATTCTGGGCGTCGAAGTGGGATGCTCAACTCCGAGTCCGCAAAGCTGCCCTATGCTGAGCGCGGCTCACTGAGCCTGACAGACACGTTTGCGGTGGGTTCAATCACGCTAGCGCTGATTGGGCATGGGGGGGCCACAGATGCGCCTTCGTTCTATGTCGATAGCGCGTTGTGCGACTTTCGTGGATGCAGAGCGCGTGCTACGCACGCTTCGCCATTCCTTGGTGCTGCGGGCGCAGTGTGCCGCGCGCACCTTTATTTCTTGTTGGATTTAGGGCGCAATTTGCGCATTGGAGGAACCAATGAACAGTAGCTTTCAAGGTCAAATCAGCGAGGCGCGGTGCGATGAGTGCGGACGTCTGATCACGATGAGGGTGCCCACAGGCACTCACTTATTCATCGCCCACTGCTACGGCTACAAATATGGGCACGAACTAAGGGTGATAGTCGACGAGCAGGACGGGGAGCATCATCTATATAGCTGCATGCGACGTAACCGCCTTGACCGAACTCGCAACAAAGGATAAGAGGTAAATCAAATGTTTGGTCGTAAGCGAATAGACGCGCTCGAAGCCCGTCTGACGCGGCTAGAAGACATCCTGACAACTCTTGCGGAAGGGCTGAAGGACCGGCACGAGTCAGAGCCTACGTCGAAGCGTAGCGCAAGAGGTCAGCAAGAGGTTGACGCGATTGCATTGCTGACCCAGGGTCTGATGCGGCAGACCGAAGCGAGCGCAAAAATCGTAGAAACGCTGTTGGATCGCGCGAGCAAGCAAGTCTTGCGCCAAACCGCACAGGAAATGGGGCGTAAGGGCGTGCTCGTGCGCGAGCGCAATAAGGCCAAGCGCGAGGCCGAGGCTATCAAGGCGAAAGAGGCCGAATTGCACACGCTGCCGCTGTTCGTCGCGTCGTGCGAAGAGTGCAAAGCGGTGCTACATAATCGTAGCGCGATGCACGCCAACGACCTATGGCGACACGACAGTGAAGGCCACATGCGGCAGCTGGTCGAACAAGGAATTGTGAGCCAGTAGTAAGATGGGTGCGGGCGTAGGTATGACCTGGGGCCAGCTCGCGAATATCGCGAAAGCCACAGGCAACAAGGCATTAGCGGCCACAGCGGCTCAAGGCGCTGTGGCCGCTCAGCAACAAGCAGTCGCGCAAGCGACCGCGAAAGCAGCTGGTGCGGGTGGTGGCGGTGCCTCGGCGAGCGTCTTGGGCGTGGGGAGCAGCGAGGCGGCGGGCAGCGTCGTACCGCTCGGAGAGGCCGGTCTGGCGGTCAATCCGGTGACGGCCATCGGCGGTCTGGCGGCAATCGGCAGTCAAATCGCCGCCGCGGCGCAGGGCAAGCCGAAAATGCAAGACACCGCGCAAGCGGCGCTGCGATTGATTCAAAGCGGAATCCCCGCGCTAATCGATCTGGGGAAATATTTTGAAACGCTCGTCTACAACGGTGTGCCACTATCGACTTCGAGCCCAAAATTGCAGCGCGAAATCGAGCGAGCTAAGGCGGGCACAGTCTCGACGCTCCTTGCATCGTATCCTACGCTCGGAACAGCGCCGAGTGTCTCGACTGCTCTTAATCGTGCGCTCACCAGCGAATTCGGACCAAGCGCCACGACCAACCTAGTGCAAACGATCCATCGCGTTGCAGGCGAACCTGCCGTCGGTGTGATAACTCCGGTTCAACCACACCCCATCACCGCGCCACCGATCCAGCCGCCCGCTCCGCTCGTCACGCAGACGGAGGTACCGACTCCCACGCTTAGCGTGCCGCGTCAACCATCTATGGTCGCGCGGGTGACCGGTCCAATTCTCGATCTGACGGGAGTGAGCCCAGCGAACATCGAACAGGGCAACATGAGTTCTGATTAGCTTTTTGTAGTTTTAGATTTTTTTTGG
>CAYUIL010000195.1:0-3977 GCA_964444715.1 uncultured Pirellulales bacterium
AGCCACAGCGCAGAAGTAATGACCTTAGAGATGAAACCGGGGCCCGGGCTGAGAAATCACATCACCGAGTTTTACAGGGAGCAGTTCATTGAACAAAGCGGGCTGGCTACGGGAGAGCACCCTTCGACTTCGCTCAGGGCAGCGGTGGGTATGCCTTTGATAAGACCGACGCAGGCGGATATGAACAAGGGCAAAGAGATATTAGCTGAGCACGGGGTTATGCCGACGCTGAAGCCGGTGGTCATTCATCCGGGCAGCGGAGGGGCTCAGAAATGCTGGCATTTGGACAACTTTTTGTCGGTTGCGCGAATGTTAACGAGCGATGGCATAGAAGTGGTATTCCTGTTAGGGCCTGCAGAGATGGAACGATTTGGCGCATCGGCAATGGCAAAAATCGGAGCGGCCGGGAGGTTACTTGCGAATCTGTCGCTGGTTGACGTGCTTGCGGTCCTGGGCTGCGCTGGGGGCTATGTGGGCAACGACAGCGGGATAACGCATCTTTCGGCGGCGTTAGGCATCAGAACGATTGCGGTGTTCGGCCCGACGGACCCGGCCGTTTACGGGCCAATTGGACCGGCGGTTACAATCCTGCACAGCGGCGAACCAGATTTTGCAAGGGCTATCTCGGAGGAGTTGCAAGAGAAAGCGGTAGCGGCGATGATGCAGTGAATTGTCGCGGGTTGACCGGTTAGAGGCATCTGTTATAATGGGGGCGCACACACCAGCGACGGTCAGTCCGTCCTCCGTAGCCCCTCAGGGGCGGGGGATGGAAAAGTAACGACTTTCCAGAAAGGTGGTACTATGCCGACCAAAACCTTAGGTGAATTGGCTGAATATGTCGGGGGGCGGGTCCGTGGTGACGCGGGCGTGAAGATTGGCTCCGCGGCGACTCTGGGCAGGGCGAACGAAGGCGACATCAGTTTCCTTACCAACGAGAGATACGAAAAGCAACTGCTGATGACCAAAGCAATTTCGGTGATTGTGGGCTAGGATACGGTTACCGCCGCGGTGCCTCTTTTGATAGCGGAAGACCCGTATTACGCGTTTATGCAGATTATGGTGCTGTTGCACGGGCACCGCAAGCACAAGAAGGTCGGGATAAGCTCCAAGGCGGTGATTTCCGACAGTGCGAAAATCGGCGCCGGCTGCCACATTCACGACTTTGTTACGATAGCCGACGGCGCAAAGGTCGGAGACGGATGCATAATCTACCCGTGCGCATATATCGGAGAAAACGTCCAAATTGGGAACGATTGCATTTTGTATCCGAATGCCGTTATTTATGAGGGCTGCCGGATAGGCAATCGCGCGATAATCAACTCCAACGCCACAATCGGGGAGGACGGTTTTGGTTTCGCCAGCCATAACGGCGTTCACCACAAGATACCGCAGATTGGCTGTGTGGTGATAGAAGACGACGTGGAGATAGGAGCGGGGTGTGGGATTGAACGAGGGACGCTGAACGATACCATCATCGGGCAGGGCAGCAAGCTTGGGGATTTGGTTGCGATAGGGCACGGGACGAAGGTCGGGCCGCACTGTCTGCTGGTGGCGCAGGTGGGTATTGCCGGCTCGACTACATTAGGACATCACTGCATTGTCGGCGGGCAGGCGGGCATCGTGGGACACATCACCATCGGGAACAACGTTGCAATCGGGGCACAGGCCGGAGTGATTAACAGCGTCCCCGACGGCAAGGTGGTGTTAGGCGCTCCGGCAATAGACGTAAACCTGGGGAAACGCGCTTATGGGATGATACAGTATCTGCCTGAGATGCGGCAAAGTATCCGCGACCTTCAGATGCAGATAGAGCGGTTTTTATCAGGCGGCGGAGGCGAGGTCCAACGCCCCGAGGAGCCGTAACAACGAGCAGGATTTTCAATTTATTATTTACTATTTTCAATTTTTCCACTGCGGCTCATTCGCGGGCAAAAAAAGCGTCTGGAATTGAAAATAGAAAATAGAAAATAATAAAATGACATGAGCGGCGAGAACGTAATCGGGTTGATTGCAGGGGAGGGTCGGCTGCCGTTTATGATAGCGGCGGGTGCCAGCCGGGCGGGGCACAGAGTGATATGCGTGGGTCTTGCCGGCAGCGTCGAGGAGTCGCTGGCCGAGGAGGCGGACGTATTTTACACGGTGCCGCTGGCGCGGCCGGGGAGCTGGATACGCAAGCTAAGAAGGCACGGCGTAACAAATGCGGTAATGGCTGGGCGGGTAGCCAAGGGGCGAATTTTTACGCCGTGGCGAATCCTGCGGTATCTGCCGGACTGGCGGGCGGTGCGAATCTGGTACTGGCGGCTTCGCAGAAAAAACAAACAGAACGAAATGTTGTTGTCGGCATTGGCGGATGAGCTTGCCAGCGGAGGAATAATCCTGGAGAACTCGACGAAATACTGCAAAGAACACCTTGCGACGGAAGGGCCGATGACGGGGGGCAGGCCCGGCGCGGGGGTGGTCGGTGACATTGAATTCGGCTGGCCGATTGTCGAAAAAATGGCGGCAATGGACATAGGCCAGGCGATTTCGGTCAAGGAAAGAGAAGTGATAGCGGTGGAGGCGATTGAGGGGACTGCGGAGATGATTGAACGCGCGGGTCGGCTGTGCAGAGCGGGGGGCTGGACGCTATTGAAGGCGGCGAAGGCCGGTCAGGATATGCGATTCGATGTCCCCTGCGTCGGGCCTGATACCATAAGGTCGCTGGCCGCCAACGGCGCCAAATGCTTAGTGCTGGAAGCAGGCAGGACCATAATTATCGACAAGCCCGAGACGCTGGAATTGGCGAACCGAATGGGCGTATGCGTTATCGGCAAATAGGACCACTCGATGCTGACGGCGGTTGAGAGCATCATCAACGGCCGGAAAACCAAAAACAATATCTGTGCCGTGAACACCGAGGAGGAATATCACGAGGAAAGACAGGATACCGCCGCTACACATTCTCTATCACGCGATGAACAAGTAAGACAAGCCGCGGGCCAATAGAAGCCAAATCAAAAGGCCGGACCATTTTCCTTGCTTCCTGACCCATTTGTATCCTGAGTGATTCATTCATAACCAGTGCGGATATTTTTTCAATCCAGTCCCCAAGGGTTTCGGCGTGAGAGCCATTAAGACCATCACGGATGATTTCGGCGTTGATGCCAACAGGGGAGGCAACTGACGGGAGACCAGCGGCGGCATACTGAAGAATTTTGAAACCGCATTTGCCTCTTGTGAAGCGATTGTCCGGAAGAGGAGCCAGGCCGATGTCACTGGAAACCAGGTCGTCTATCTCGGTTTGAGGCGTCCAGAGGCATTTATCCACTTCCATATTGCGCAGGTCGGAAAACTCATCGCAGATTATCCTCAGGACGATGTTGCTGATTGATGAGCCAATTTTTTCGAGTGCGGGCCTGATTTCTTCCAGGTAAGGCAGCGTCGCCTGGCTGCCTATCCAGACCAGGCGTATTTTGTCGTCGTTATTCCGAGCGGGCTGGACGTTATAAACATCGAGGTCGAGGCCAGTTGGAAGGATTTCGACGTTTGGGTTGAATTTTCGCGCGTGTTCGGCGAGATATTCATTGCCGGCGACGACGAGGTCCGCCAGTCCAACTGTTCTGCGAAAATCTCTCAATCGTTTTCGGCTGGGTCTTTCCGGATGCTTGCCGGAGTACATAACGGCGTCATCGAAATCGTAGATGACCTTCCGGGCGTATCGGCGAAGCAGCAATGCGTCGAAGGGATTGAGGCGTTTTTTGTGAAGGAAGACAGCGTCGAAGCCACCCGCGTTTTTGTAAAAGTTTCTTCGTTTGAAAAATCCCTTGGGCAGTTCGGCGATTTCGGAGCTAATTCCGGTATCGGCCAGCATTGGCAGGTACATGCCTATTCGCTGTCTGAAGCTTGCGCGGTCGGGATTATTTGTAATAACCAGGAGCTTCATATTCAAGTTTTGGCGTAAATGCGGACAGCAGTATTATTTGACCGGCGTAAATATT
>CAYUIL010000196.1:0-3968 GCA_964444715.1 uncultured Pirellulales bacterium
CGCTACGAGATGCAAGAATATTATGTGTATATACCGGCGAGTAAGAGGAATGGGACGTTATATGTGGGGATGACGGATGATATAACGAAGCGATTGATAAGGCATAAGAAGGGCAGAGGAAGCAAGTTTGTACAAAAATACAATCTTCACGAGTTAGTTCACTACGAAAAAGTAAATGGTTGTCACGAGGCACGAGAAAGGGAAAAACAACTGAAATGGTGGAAGCGGAAGTGGAAATTGGAACTTATTGAGCAGATGAATCCTGATTGGGAAGATTTGGGCAAAGAATTTTTATAACAATTTTCTGGGTCCCAGCGTGCGCTGGGACAAGGAGGTAAATTATGGCTACGTTCATATCTTTAGTGAATTTAACAGAACAGGGAGCAAAGGATTTCAAGGCGTCTCCAGAGAGAGCCGGTAAATTCAAGGCCGTGGCGCAAAAAGCAGGGGTGACGGTCAAAGAAATCTACTGGACGATGGGAAGATACGACGTCGTGATGATTCTGGAGGCCTCGGACGACCAGACGGTAGTCAGTGTGCTGGCGGGGCTGGCGTCGCTTGGGAATGTGAAGACACAGACGATGCGCGGCTTCAACGCATCGGAAATGAAAGAAATCCTTTCCAAGATGCCGAGTTGAGCACCCGGCTTCGCGGACAAAGCCGCTACGCCGTGGCAAGCAGAAGGCGAAAGACGCAGGACTCAGGACGAGAGAAGTTGCTTCAATGGACAATCTTCGCATTGGGGAGTGGGTTTGCAGAAGTCCTTGCCGAGGTGAACGAGAAGTGCGTGGTATTCGTTGAACAGCCGGACGTCGGCAGGCAGGCGCGACTCAAAGAGGTCCTTAATCTCGTCATAATCGGCACCTTCGTCGATGAGGTGATGGCGGGAGCATACACGAGCGGTATAGGCGTCAACAACGAAGACGGGACGGTTGAGTGCGTAAAGGAGAATTGAGTCGGCGGTTTCCGGGCCAACGCCTTTTACGCCGAGCAATTCGTTGCGAAGCCGGTCGGTGGGGACGTCTTCGAGATTTTTCAGTTTGCCAGAGTAATTTTCAAAGAGCCAATTGAGGAAGTTTTTCAAGCGGTTTGCCTTTATGTTGAAGTAGCCGGCGGGCCGAATGAGGTCGGCGAGTTTTTTTATGGCGAGGCGGTTAAGCCGGTCGGGGGTGAGGAGATTGGCGGCCTTGAGGTTGGCGATTGCCTTTTCGACGTTGGACCAGTTGGTGTTCTGAGTGAGGATGGCGCCGACGATGATTTCAAAAGGGGTATCGCCGGGCCACCAGTGCTGCGGGCCGAATCGAGCGAAGAGCAGGTTGTAAATATCGTTTAATTGTTTGGACAGCATTGGGGGGATTATAGCCGTAGCAAGGGAGAAGCCCACAATAAATTAGGGTATGTGTTCGGAGGTCAGAGGCAGAAGTATTGTGAAATTGGGCGATACAGGGCTCGAACCTGTCGCTCGCGTTCGCTCGCTCCCCATAGGGGCTCTGCCCCTCTAGCGGCAGCCAAAATGCCTGTCACCCCGACGACGCGGGAAAATTCTTTTCCCGCACCCTTTGAGGTTCGAACCCTGTTTGAAATGCTAAATCGGCCTCTCAATCAGAGTCCAAAAGCTAAGGTACTGTGAAACTGGGCGATACAGGGTTCGAACCTGTGACCTCACGGGTGTGATCCGTGCGCTCTAACCAACTGAGCTAATCGCCCCGGGAAGCTATATTAGAACCGATTTGGCCAGCGTTTGTCAAGCCCGCGGCCCAAACTTGTGGGCCGGTTCACAGTCCCTTCGACTATGCTCAGGGCAGGCCCTCAGTCGCCAGTAGATTAATGCGCCCGAGCTTGACGCCCTTTATGCTCACAAGTTTTTCGCCCATCCGATTTATCTCGCCGACTTTGCCTCGCAGGACTATCACCTCAAGACAGTCATGGTGGCCCAGGTGAACGTGAAGAGAAGAGATGGTTTTAAGAAAATGCGAGTGCTGAAGGTCGGTCAGCCGCTCCATAATCGCTGTCGCGTGATGGTCATACACAAGGACAACGGCGGCGACCGCCTCGGCCTTTTCATTGCGCAGCCGGTCGCTGCTTAATTGCTGCCTTATCAGGTTCCGTATCGCCTCCGACCGGCTCTGATAACCCTGTGACGAAATCAGCTTGTCAAAAGCCCCGAGCAGCTCCTTTTCAAGTGATACACCAACACGCTCTATTTGTGCCATTGCATTTCTCCAATACTCCAGGTTCGGATTTACAAATCAGTCCCTGCTCGTTATGTAAACGACCTGCTCGGCAAACAGATTCGGCGCAAACCTCACCGCCCTGGCCAGCGACCTGCCGAGAGGAATGCGACTAACTACTCTGACGCCCAGCTTTTTGCAAAATGCGTCGAAGTCCTTAAGCGACAGAAAATGAATGTTGGGCGAGTTATGCCACTCAAAAGGCAGTCGTCCTGTTATGGGGGCCTTGCCGCAAAGCCCCATCTGCACCCTGCACCGCCAGTGCGCAAAATTCGGAAAGCTGACAATCACTTTTTTGCCGACGCGCAGGAGCTCGACAAACACCTTCTCTGGGTTCTTCAGCGTCTGCACCGTCTGCGACAGTATCACATAATCGAAGCTTTTGTCCCCGTAATAACACAATCCTTGTTCGATATCCTGCTGGATAACCGGCAGGCCGCGGCAGATACAATCGAGGACAAGCTCCTGGTCAAGCTCGATACCCTCGCCCTTTATGTTCTTGTCGCGCACGAGATTGGCCAACAGTTCCCCGTCGCCGCAGCCGACGTCCAGGACGGTGCTGTCCGGCTCTATGAGAGATTCTATGAGGTCGTAATCGATACGTGCACGGTTCGGCTGTTCGAGGGCACTTAAACCGCGACCGCGCTGCGCGTAGCAGGAGCAGGGCTTGAGGTTTTGCGGGTCATAGGTCGCCTTCAAAAAGCAGCAAATAAATCTGCCCAGCGCATCCGGCTCCAATAAAAACGCGTCGTGGCCGTATGGCGAGGCGACGTTGCAGTAGCTGACATCCTTGCGATTGGCGGCCAGCGCATCCACTATCGCCCGGGATTGTGCCGGCGTGAAAAGCCAGTCGCTGGAGAAGCTGACCACCAGAAACCGGCTCTTTACATTTGCAAACGCTTTTTCCAGAGAGCCGTAATCCTTGGTCAGGTCAAAATAATCCGACGCCCTGGTGATATAAAGGTAACTGTTGGCGTCAAACCGCTCGACGAAGCTTTGCCCCTGATAATCAAGATACGTTTCAACCGCAAACTCCGAATCAAAATCGTATTTGTAATCGTCGGCGGTCCGCAATCTTCTGCCGAACTTTTCGCGCATCCCCGCCTCTGAAAGGTAGGTTATGTGTCCTATCATTCGCGCGATGCCGAGTCCTCTGGCGGGTTGTCCTGTATCGTGGTATCGTCCGTCGGCGAAATCAGCGTCCGCCAGTATTGCGTTTCGCCCCACTGTATCGAACGCTATCGATTGAGCGCTGAGATGGCTGGTTGTAGCAATCGGCAGGGCGGCCCTGACAAAATCAGGATACTCAATCACCCACTGCAGGACCTGCATACCGCCTATTGAGCCGCCCATCACCGCCAGTAACTTTTTTACGCCTAATTTATCCAGCAGCAGCTTCTGCATTTTCACCATATCGGCGACGGTGATAATCGGGAAATCCAGGCCGTATGGTTTGCCTGTTTTCGGGTCAATCGACGACGGCCCCGTCGTCCCGGAACAGCCGCCCAGAACATTTGAACAAATTACATAATATTTATTTGTGTCTATTCCCCTGCCCGGCCCGACCATATTGTCCCACCAGCCGGGTTTGCGGTCATTAGGATTGTTCAGACCCGCCACGTGGGCATTGCCGCTAAGCGCGTGACAAATCAGGATAGCATTATCCCCGTCGGCACTCAGCTTGCCGTATGTCTCGTATGCCACATCGACAGGCCCCAGCGACTTGCCGCACGCAAG
>CAYUIL010000197.1:0-3928 GCA_964444715.1 uncultured Pirellulales bacterium
CAGGGTTTCGTTCGCATAGCCCGGCGGGTTCTTCACCACCAAACCTTTAATCCCGACTCTTCCCTGTAGAACCGACAGGTTTATGCTCTTCACGGTGACCGGCACACCGAGGGTTTTTGTTGCTGCCACCTCAATACCGGTTTTAATCAAAGTGTTGCCTACAAAAAAGAATGCGACCACAAGAACAATCAGCAGAATAACCAAAGGCAGCACAACGTAATTCAGAATTATCTTTTTCGCCTTCATTCTTTTACCTCCTATGCTGAGTTTAGCAAATCTGTAAGGTTTAGAACCTGTACATCGCCCCTGCGATAATCGACATCGTATAATCTTTATTCACGATGGGGCTGTTGCAAATATCGCTGTCTAACCAGTAATAAGTTATGCTGGTAAGAAGAGTCCAGTCGTCGTTTAGCTGGTAATTTGCATCCAGGCCTACAAACCAGTTGACGGATGCGCCGGGATTGTATGCGGGCCGGCCGGCACGCGCCTCATCTTCGCGAACGCCATAGTAGTAATCGGCCAGATTGTGGCTTAGCCACGCAAAGCCGACAGAGGGCGATATCTTGGACTTTTCAATTTTGAAGGGTTTGGCGTATGTTACACGAAACTCCTGGCCGTCGTGCTGGCCCAGGGCATCGGTTAGAATCCTCGCATAGAGATTGCCCCAGTCCTCGGTTATCGAGAATTCGCCGCCGATGTCGATGGTCATATTTCGGTCGTGCATACCATCAAAATCATCGCTTTTGTCCGCGTCATAACCATCGAGTCGCCATTTACCAATGACATCAAACGCCATATTGGAATCCGAGAACAATCGACAGCCCGCGGTATCAATCCAGAAATAAAACTGTCCGCTGACGGCCGTAACAACCGGTATCGGATAAATGGTCGAATCCATTCCCTTGTATGGTTTGACTGTGATTAACACGCCGGGGCCTATTAAAAGCATCGAGTTACTGTCCTGCCGCGCAACACCCTCGCTGCCCTGGGCAAGACCGGTCGCACTCGTCCCGGCGAAGACAAGAAAAAGCACAAGCCAAAAACAAAAACGCCGGGCCGTAGCCGGACCGAGCAACAGCATCAGGAACATCGCCAATTTTTTATTTGTCATTGATGACCATCCTTTCCAACTCATCCATTTTCCTCACATAAGCGCCAGCGTCAAATGCTATTTTGAGGTCTCCGCTGCCCTGCCTGCAACAGGCGGAGCCGAGCACCGTTGGTTAAAAGCTGACGCCCACCCCAAGAATATACTTCACATCCGTTTTGCCTTTGTCTTCGGCTGGCGTTGAATCAAAGTCAAACACGACCTTGAAGTTTGTGAAAATCAGTTCCGTAACTTTGGCCCGAAGCTCAGCCGTTGTCGTCAGGTAGTAGTCCGAAAACTTTTCAAACGCGGGATAGTAGGTAAGGTCATTTATGAACGTCAGCGTTTTATTCAGTTTCTTGTCGAGGTGATACCCCGCCTGGACGGACAACTGGCTGCTGCTGTCGGTCTGGTTGTAGTATGTTTCATAGCGTGAAGCAAGACCGATTTCGGTCGAGAAATTAAACGGTTCTGATTCGACCCACTGGTAACCGGCGCCTGCACCGACCACTACTCGCCTCTGAAGCTCCGCGACGCGGTCTCTTTCGTATCTTCCCTCAAGGAACCAAAACGCCTTCTTTGTAAAGAAGTAGTCGTATTTGCCTCGCATCTTCCACTCGTCCTGCGTGACCTCTTTCTCGCCTGTAGTCGTGTTCTTTTGCTTGCCGTAAAGATAAGCCGTAGAGAGCAGCGAGCGGTCATTTTCAGTCCTCTTGGTCAGGTCAACACTCAAGCTTTGCGTATTGATGTTCGTGTTGCCGTGCGTGCTTACCAGTGCTCCTGATATGCTGCCGTGCCATTTTGGCTCTTCTTTGACAGGCGGATTGATGGCAACGACTGCAGCAATACTGAAGTCCTGGGCTTTCAGGGTCTGGTCGCCTTCGACGGCAAATCTGCCGGTCTCTGCCTTGCTTATCTGCTTTTTGAAGGCGGTTCCATCTTTTAGCTGGATTTCAACCGGCTCACTCGTCTTGAAAGTAGCGACGTTGTTAATATCGATTGTTAATTTGCCGGCCAGGTCGGATTCTATGGTAAGTTTCCCCTCTGCCAGAGTTGTAACCTTGCCGGTTATGCGGTCGCCGTTGACCAGATAAACTTCATCCGCGACCAATGGCGCAGACAAACAGCCAATGCAAACAATGGCAACTAAAATCGTCCTTTGCATGGCAATATTTCCTTTCAGTAAAATCTTTTTTGTTCTAACCGGTCTTTTCCTTCATATGCACATCCCGCTGCGGGAACGGTATCGTCAGGCCGTTGCTTTCCAGAGCAAGCTTTACTTTGGCAGTGACATCAAAGTAAACGTCCCAATAATCGGTCGGCTTGACCCAGGGCCGGACCACAAAGTTTACGGAGCTGTCGCCCAGTTCGTAAACGGCTACGGTCGGTGCAGGGTTTTTGAGAATTCTCGCGTCAGCGGCGAGAACGCCTTCAATTACCTGCTTGGCTTTTTTCAAATCATCCCCGTAAGAGATGCCTATCTTAAGGTCTACCCTTCTTGTAGGATTGGCAGTGTAATTATGGATGGTGCCGCCCGTAACCTGCGCGTTAGGGACAATGATACGAACATTGTCGAGAGAGTTGAGGACGGTATTGAAGACCTGTATTTCCTGGACCGTTCCCTGAACCCCTGCCACAGTAACGAAGTCCCCGATTTTGAAGGGTTTGAAGATAACCATCAGGATACCTGCGGCAAAGTTCGATAAGGAGCCCTGAAGGGCAAAGGCGACGGCCAATGCCGCCGCACCGAGCACGGCAATCGCGGCCGTCAGTTTTATCCCGACCCTGTCAAGTGCCGCGATAATCACAAACGCCAGCAGTACGAAATAGCTCAGATGCTGAACAAAGCTAACAAGGATTTGCTCGACCTTGGCCTTGGTCATTACCTTGCCGATAAGCAAAGAAATCCATTTTGCCAGCCAGCGGCCTATGATGAAAATAAGAATCGCGGCCAGCAGGTCCAGAGCAAAGGCAGTGCCTTTGGTGGCTAAAAACTCCTTAATTGCATCGATGATGTGTTGTGGACTTGTCTGCGAAGCCGCCTGTGCAGGTTGGGTTGATTGTGTATCCTGCGCCAAAGCCGGAGACGTCACGGCAAACAACAGGCACAGGATAATCACACAACAAGCCGCGCCCATTTTCAGAATTTTCATTTTCTTGCTCTCACAAAAAAGTTCTGTATGGCCCCTTGGCCCATTGAGTTTTATAGAAACACCACACCCTTGTCTGCGCTCGCAACGAACAGACGAGTAATAAACAGGAAATAGTTTATCGAATCAGCGTTATATTTCGAGGCCCGAAACGCTGCCGCCCATTTCCTTGAGTTTGTTGTAATATACCTGGAAGCGTTCGGTAAGCGCAGCCACTGTTTTGTTGAGGTCCGCAATTTCGGTTTGCAGTGCCTTGGCCTCGGTGCCCATTTGCTGAGTAAGGGGAATTTCCTTCAGCTTGGTGGTCAATGTCTCAAGCGTCGCTTTTTTGGCGACAATGAGGTCCTTGTATTCCATTGCCTTGGCTTTGAGCTGCTCGACATTCATCTTGCTGACCTCGGCCTGAACATCAGCCACAGGTATGGTCTCGATGGCCGCAGCTTTAGGTTGCTCAGCGGTTGCTTTGGTTGCCTCGGCCTTCACGTCAGCGGCAGGTTTGGTTTCATTTGTCACGGCTGGAGGAGCGGATTTTGCCGGTTCGGTTTTTTTCTTGCAGCCGGCTAAACTCAGCAGGCATCCAGCAATCAGAATACACAATCCTATTCTTATTACAGTGTTCATTTTTCCCCCTGGCAAATTCAGTTGGGAAGGTGGCAATACTCGACGGTATGGCCGGGGGGTGTGCACG
>CAYUIL010000198.1:0-3914 GCA_964444715.1 uncultured Pirellulales bacterium
TTATCATAGTTCGCTCGATAGATAATTATATCCAACAAAGCGTATCTTAGCCATTGGTAAGTTTGCCTTCGATTGCCAGCTCCCGAAAACCATCCATCGGGTCGTAGAATTTTTTATTCAAATCGACCGTGTTGACCATAATTCCCGCCTTGTTCTGCTTCAACTGTTTCACAATCACGCCGTCCGGCTGGATGAAGCAGGATGGATACGGCGAATAGTAGCCGGAGGCGTTCGACATACTCACCCAGAAATAATTCGTCGCCGCGTGGCACTGCATCGTTTGTCTCATAATGTGGGTGTGAACGCTTGGGCCTTTTTGCCGGGCATTATAAAACGATTGAAATATGCAGTTGACCCCCTGCTTGTATAACGCCCTGTACATTTCAGGGAATCGCAGCTCGAAACAAATCAATAGTGAGCACTTCACGCCGTTGATTGTGAAGAAAACGAAGCGATTGCCGGGCGTAAACCGTCGCAGTTCCCCCGCTGTGCAAAATCGCTTGTCATAGCGGTCGCGGATTTTGCCGTCCGGGCCAATCAGATACAAGCAGTTGCTTATCCTGCCGGAATCGTCCAGCCGATGCACACTGCCCAATACAACCCACAGTTTCAACTTGCCCGCCAGCGCCGCTACTTTGAGCGTCTCCTTTTGGAGAAGTTCCCAGTCGAAGCCATCGAAATTGGGAAAGTCGAATCCGACGTAGCCGCTCAGAGCACACTCCGGAAAATGCACAATATCCGCACCGGCCTTCCTGGCCTTGCGCATTTGATTACATATTTGCTGTGAGTTTCGCGATATCGAATCGCTCACCGCAAACTGGCACGTCGCAACTTTCAGCGTCACTGCGGCCATTTGCCACCTTATTTCAGGCCCAGCGTTTCGTCGAGGCCGAAGATGATATTCATATTCTGAATCGCCTGGCCCGATGCGCCCTTAACGAGATTGTCGATGGCCGAAAAACACACGATTGTGCCTTTAACCACGGCCGCAAAGACGTGGCAGTAATTGGTCCCGGCAACGTCCTTGACGCTGGGGCTTGTGCTGCAAACCTGCACAAACGGCTCATCGGCGTAAAAATCCTTGTAGAGCTTTGCCAACTGCTCATTCGTTACCTTGCCCTTCGGCTTACAATAAACAGTCGAGAGTATCCCGCGGTCAAATGGCCCCGCGTGTGGCTGAAACAAAACCGTCATGGCTTTGCCCGCAATGTCGGTCGCGACCTGCTCCATCTCCGGCATATGGCGATGTGTGCCGACGCCGTATGCAAAGAAGCTCTCGTTCATATTCGGAAAATGAAATTTAGCCGAAGGGTTTTTGCCCGCGCCCGATGCGCCGGTTACGGCGTTGACGATAATCTGGTCGGTCTCAACCAGGCCTTCTTTCAATAGCGGCGCAACCGCAAGAATTGCTCCCGTCGGGAAGCAGCCGGGGTTAGCGACCAGATTTGCACCCTTAATCTTTTCGCGGAACAGCTCCGGCAGCCCGAACGCCGCCTTCGTTAGATTAGCCGTGTCAGTGTGCTTGACGCCGTAGAACTTTTCATATACGGCCACGTCTTTGAGCCGATAGTCCGCGCTGAAATCGACCACCTTCAGCCCCGCCTTGAGCATCTGGGGCACAAAACCCATCGACACCTTATGCGGCAGACAGCACAAGGCCACATCCGCCAGCTCAGCCAGCTTTTCCAAATCTAACGGCTCGACGGCCATCTCGCACCGCCCTTTGAAACGCCCGAACATCTCGCTGACCTTCCCGCATTCTTCAGGTAGTGCGCTCAGATAAACCAGCTTCGCTTCGGCGTGCCGCAGAAGTATCTCAATCGACTCCGCCCCGGTATAGCCGCTCGCCCCGATTATCGCAACTTTTACCATAAGCAATCCTTCCCATTAAAAAAAATGCCGTCAAGATTCCTCTCGACGGCATTATAATAATCAAATTGTCTATTTGCAAACTTGTCCTCCGTAGCTTTAGCGAAGGAGGATCAGCGTTTCGAGAACTGGAATCGCTTGCGAGCGCCGGCTTGGCCCGCTTTCTTCCTCTCGACCATTCGCGGGTCGCGGGTCAGATACCCGCCGTCTCGCAAGGCCTGGGTAAGACCCGGGTCGTAGTTCTTCAGCGCCCTTGCAATACCGAGGACGGTTGCACCGGTCTGGCCTGTGGTGCCGCCTCCCCCGACGTTCACAAATATATCGAACGACTTTTCGGTCTTGGCCGCCGCCAGCACCGCCAGCACCGCACTCCTGTCCTGGTTGCCAGTGAAATACTCCGCAACATTCCTGTTGTTAATGAACAGTTTGCCCTCGCCGGGTTTGATTCGCACCCTCGCCACGGAGGTTTTCCTTCTTCCGGTGCCCCAGTAGAAGCCGCCCTTGTCGGGGCCTTTGCCGGCCGCTTGCGCCGCTGGTTTTGGTGCTGCTGCCTTTGTGCTTGCTTTTACCGTTGTTTCCTCTGTTTTTGCCATAACCTCTTAGCTTTCGGAAAATGTCTATATCTTTATCTTTTCGGGTTTTTGTGCCTGATGGTCGTGCTCAGGCCCGCGCACTACTTTAAGCCGAAGCAGCATATGCCTGCCAAGCTTGTTCTTCGGCAGCATACGCTTGACCGCCAGCTCAACCACCTTTTCGGGCTTTGCGGCGAACATCTTGGCAAAACTCGTATATCTGTGGCCGCCGGGATGATGTGTGTAGTAATCGTATTCCCTCTGCTCGGCCTTTGAGCCGGTAACCCTGGCTTTATCCGCATTTACGACAATCACGAAGTCGCCCATATCCGCGTATGGCGTATATGTCGGCCTGGTCTTGCCCATCAGGATTGGGGCTATCCTCGCAGCCATTCTGCCCAAGACCACCCCGTCGGCGTCAATCAGCCACCACTTCCGCTCGATGTCCTGCTTCTTCACCAAAAATGTTTTCATACAAACTCCATACCATCTTTGAAAGCCCATTATTTTAGCCGATTTCGCCGATATGTCAAATACCTTACCGGCAAATTTTAAGATTTTTTGCGGCTTACCGCCGTATTCCAGAACGGTATCCCCTTGGTTTTGGCGGCAGAAGATTCCCCCCGTTCACTCAACCGCTATACGTTAAACGATGCTTTGGCGGGTATTTTTGCCTTGAAGAAATCCTTGTATTTCATATCAACCTTGAGAATATGGGTTGTCAGCCATAATACAAGAAACTCTGCAATCTCGCTGGCGACCATTGACTGGTTATTCAGGGCGTTTACGGACAGTTCGGCCGTCGTCTCGACGAAGTAGGCGTGCTGCTTTTTATGTAACTCAATCTCCGGATAGCCGTGTTCCTGCATCATCTCTTCTTCATCCGTGAAATGCTCTTTCGCGTATTTAAGCATTTCCGTCAGTGTTTCCGTAACCAGCTTTGAATCTGAGGATGCGGCGGAGCGTTCGATGAATTGATTGATAATTTCAAACAGGTGCCGGTGTTGACGGTCGACTTTCTCAACCCCCAAACTGTATTTATCTGTCCAGCGAAACTTTTCCATTTTAACTCCCTTGCTTCAAACTGTGTTCATTGGCCCCGGCCATTGGGATACTCCCAATGCTTACTATATCTGTTTTATCGGCCTTCAGAATCCCGGAGGTTACTACTTTTTAATGCTTTTCGTAGCGTAGTTTACCCGCCTTCTTTGTGGCGGGTTTACCCTATTCAATGATTTGGTCTATATCTAAAACCGTCAATTTGCCATCGCCATCTATATCGCCGGCATTCAGTGTTCCGGCACATTCGTGGCAATTGTAAATCGTCTTGAGATACTTCTTCTCTAACAATGGCGGTATCAGGTCATAGAATTTTCGTTCGCCAGGGTATTTCTCTTTGAAGAATTGATACAGTCCTTTGGCCGACTTCATCGAGTTGCACCTGCCGCAGGCCCATATCTGGTTATGTATCCC
>CAYUIL010000199.1:0-3909 GCA_964444715.1 uncultured Pirellulales bacterium
CAAAATTAATTAGAGCAACTGAACGAGTAGCGCCGCATTATGAATCAATCTCGCTAAAATGAAAAGGGCCGGCGTCTTTCCCCGGCCCTTCCGGATTTTAAGCCCCGCACTTATTTTGGTCTGTAAAGCTGCAATCCTGTAACAATACCTCATTTTTGGTGGTTCGTGGTCGGGCCAAATATCCGGATTCCAAAATAAGTGCGGGGTTGCGTCGCCAGCCGGAGGGGCTATAATTCTTAACGATTTATTTTAATACCTGTTCAAAAACCGTCTGAGGCAAGTTTAGGAAAGGATTTGTTATGCAGTTGGGTATAGCGGATATTGCGGTGTTTGTCGCGTTTGTCGCGACGGTGCTGATTGTTGGGATAAGCAAGAGCCGGCACGAAAAGACCGGCGAGGACTACTTTCTGGCCGGCCGGGGGCTGGTCTGGTGGCTCATCGGCTTTTCACTGATAGCCGCCAATATCTCGACCGAGCAGTTCGTGGGGATGAGCGGAAACGCCGCAAGCCACGTCGGTTTGGCGATTGCCAGCTATGAATGGATGGCGGCGATAACGCTCGTGGTGGTCGCTTTTGGGTTTCTGCCTTATTTCCTGCGGGCCGGGATTTATACGATGCCTGAGTTCCTCGAGGTCCGGTATAACAACGCGGCCAGGACGATAATGGCCGTGGCCACGATATTGATTTATTTGCTGCTGGTCGGCGCGGTGACATATTCAGGTGCTTTGACAATGCGGACGCTCGCGGGCAAAATGGGGTATAACGTCCCCCTGCTGACCGGCTCGCTCATAATCGGAATGATAGCAATGATATACGTCGTGGCGGGCGGCCTGAAGGCCTGTGCCTGGGCTGATTTGCTGCAGGGAAGCGCCCTGATATTGGGCGGCGGCATGATAATGTGGTTTGCCTTCTCGAAGCTGGGTGCTGCGACGGAAGCGGCCAGAATCGTTGACGTTCAGACGGGCGCAGTTGCCATTGAGGCCTTGAAAGAAAACACCGGCGCGATTGAGCGGTTCTGGGACCTCAACAGGATTCGGATGAATATGTTCCTGCCGAAAACGGACAACGTGCTGCCGTGGACGGCGTTATTACTGGGACTGTGGATACCCAACTTCTATTACTGGGGTCTTAATCAGTATATCACCCAGAGGACGCTCGGCTCGGTGTCGCTTTCTCAGGGCCAAAAAGGCATCGTCTTCGCCGCCTTTCTGAAGCTTTTGATACCATTTGTGATTGTGATACCGGGAATTATTGCTTTTAACCTCTTCTCGGGAGATATGCAGCTCGAAGCAGCGAGAGACAACGCACCGCTGATAGCCAAGTACTTGAAGGCCAATCCGCAGACTGAATTGGTTGAGGTCGTTAAATCGCCCGGCGACGAGGAGATTGGAAAATGGAAGCAGGGACGATTTATGCTGGCGATATTTGACAGCGAATCGTACCTCAAGCAGGTGAAAGTCGGCAATCCGTTTGTATTGCCCATAAGTCAGGAAACTTACGACAAGACCACGGTAGGCGAATTTACGGTCTTCGAGACGGACGACAAATCGCTGCCGAGCACGTTCCCTGCGCTATATGCGGAGACAAAGGCATACAATGAGAAGACAAAAGAGGCCGCCAAAGCGGCGGGCAAAATGGTTACAACGGAAAAGCTGACCGCATACAAATATGATACGGCCCTCGGCCAGCTTTTAGGCAATGTTTTACCGCAGAAGGTCGGGCTTGTCGGGTTTGTGCTTGCGGCGCTGTTGGGTGCGGTAGTAAGCTCGCTGGCCGCGATGCTGAATGCGGCCTCGACGATATTTACAATGGATATCTACAAGAAACACATTTCCCCGCAGGCCTCCCAACAGGCCCTCGTGTTCCTGGGCCGCACGACTGTAGTGATTTTTGCGGTGTTCGCGGTTGTGCTTGCCCCGCAACTGGGTAATCCCAAGATAAGCAACAGCATCTTCACAATAATCCAGGAAAGCCAGGGTTTCATATCGCCCGGCATCCTCAGCGTATTCGCCTTTGGTTTGATTGTCCGCAAGGCGCCGGCGATGTGCGGGGTTCTGGGCCTGTTGACCAATATCGTCGCATACGGGGTAATCAAGCTGGCGTTGCCTTCGATTCAGTTCCTGAATCGTATGGCGATATGCTTTGCGCTGTGCATAATTGTTATGGCAATTGCCACACTGATAAAACCCCTTGCCGCCCCGATTGTGTTCGAGCAAAAGACCTCGATGGATATCAAATCATCCAAAGGTGCGGCCGTAGCGGGCGTGCTTATAGTTTTGCTCACGTTGCTTTTGTATCTGTTGTTCAGCCCGCTTATGTTTGCCAAATAATGGATATGCAGCCCAAAGGACAGTTTGAGGCGAAAGTTTCCTTCAATAAGAAGGTGGGGGATAAGTTTTATCGGCTGGGTTTGCAGTTTACTGGTGCCGGTGCGGAGGCGTTTGGCGGCACAAGACCGGGGCAATTCGCCCAGTTCGATGTCTCGAATGTCGCGCTGCCTGCGCCGGAGGCGATACCGGAAGAATTGAAGGACGCCGCGGCGAGGCAGATACTCCTGCGTCGGCCTTTTAGCTTTGCAAGAGTAGTAAGGGACAGAGGCATAACTACCGTTGAGGTTGTCTATTGCGTGCTGGGGCCTGCAACCCTTCGAATGACGACACTAACCAAGGGCAGCTCGATTAGCGTCATCGGGCCTTTGGGCAACGGTTTTTCGATACCGCAGGGCAAAAAAAAGGCACTGTTGGTCGCGGGCGGTACGGGTTCGCCGCCTTTGGAGCATCTGGCACAGGCCTTGACCGCTGAGTCGCCGACCATCGACGCAATTGCCTTTGCGGGTGCGAAAACTGCTAACGAACTGCCTTTTGAAAAGCGGCTGGATAGTATCTCGCGGGAGCTTGGGTTCTGGCTCGGCGAGTTCGGCAGATACAGCATTGGCTCATTCGTCGCTACCGACGACGGCTCCGCGGGCTTTAAGGGGACGGTGACGGATTGTTTGCTGGACTGGCTTTCGCAGAACAGTCCCAAGCCGGATGAGACAATCATTTACGCCTGCGGGCCGCGACCTATGCTGGCAAGCGTTGCAAAAGTTGCCGCCGACAAAAGAATCGATTGCCAGGTAAGTATGGAGGAGATGATGGCCTGCGGCATCGGCCTTTGCCAGAGCTGCGCCATAAAATGCAAATCTCAAACAGGCGGTGAGGTTTATAAACTCTGCTGTAAAGACGGCCCCGTCTTTGACGCTAAAGAATTACTTTTCGTGCAGGGATAGAATTGACAGATTCAGGTGGAAATGGTTATCCTGAAAGCAGTTACGGGCCCGTAGCTCAGCGGCAGAGCGGTGGACTCATAATCCCGGAGTCCTGTTGTAAGTGCATTCCCAACAACACCTTATGACTCGATTTTGAGTTGAAATCGAGGATTACAAGTGGTTAGCAAGTCACTGACAAGTAGCTCTGGAAGTGGTTTACTACTGACGACTGACACTATTTTGACACCATTGTAAGGATCCTAATGTAGTTCTTTGTCTCCTGTCCGCTCTTGCGGTGCACATGGGGCGGCTGCCAAATTAATAAGTGCGGACCTAGTTTGTTTGTAAATTACGCCCGAGACAGGGCAGGATTCGAATTTAGGAAATTCGGCTTGGAAAACCGACGGTATCGTCATAAGTCAAGCTTTTCCAAGTGGTTACAATGCTGTTTTTTGCGCGAACGGCACTTACAAGTGAATAACAAATCGCTAACAAGTCATTAACAAGTGGCCATCAAGTGACGACTGCCTCACTTTGTGACCCACTGATATATATAATTTCAAGTCCTAAAGCATGCCCTTTGTTCCTCCACGGATGCCGGTTTAATTACAATCGTTCAGGGGGACATGCCGCTTTGTAATCGAACGGGAAAATAACAATGA
>CAYUIL010000200.1:0-3902 GCA_964444715.1 uncultured Pirellulales bacterium
GGGTAAACTTCGGCGATGACGGCCCCTGCCTACGACTTGCTGGGGCAGGCGGGGCTAAACATAATGTCTGATAAATCGGTTTACAATTTTACCGTGCTTCCGCGGTCGTTGTAGCAGACAATCTCATATCGCTCGCCGACATAATCCGCAGACGAATGAATGATGATACGCTTATCGTTGACCTGCTCAATATGGCCTATCGCTGTTCTTTTCTCATTCTGCAGATAATCGGCCACCTCGTGCGAAACGAACAGCTCAACCTTCCTGATTTGCTCTTTGGAAGCGGCCAGATTCAAGAGGCGTATAAGCTCTATCGAGCACGATTCGTGGCTTTTGACGTAGCCGGATCCCCCGCAGTGCGGACAGGCCAGATAAGTGCTCGACTGCAAACTCTGGCGCATCCTCTGTCGCGTCATTTCCACCACCCCGAATCTGCTTATACGCAGAATTCTCGACCGGGCGCGGTCCGTCTTCATCGCCGTCCTGAACACCTTCTCCACCTCCCTGCGGTGCTTATCACTGCGCATATCGATGAAATCGCAGATTATAAGCCCGCCGAGGTCGCGCAGCCGAAGCTGCCTGGCAATCTCTCCTGCCGCTGCCATATTGGTCTTGAACGCCGTTTGCTCAGCATCCCGGTGCTTGCGGAACCTCCCGCTGTTCACGTCTATGGCAACAAGCGCCTCTGTTTGTTCTATGACAATCGACCCACCGACCTTGAGCTGCACAGCACGAGAGTTCACCTTGGCAATCTCATCCTCAATTTTGTATTTGTGAAACACCGGTTCTTTTCCGTCATAGAACACAACTCGCTGTCTTAATCTCGGCGAGGCAATCGACAGAAAGTCCCGTATCCGCCGCACCATACTCTCCGAATCGCACACAATCCTGCTTATGTCGCTGTTGACAATGTCCCGCAAGGTCCTGATGACAAGGTCCGACTCCTGATACAGCTCCGCGGGCGCCTTTGCGCTTCCTATCCTCTTCTCTATCGCCGTCCACAACCGCTTGAGATATCTCATATCGTTCTGAATGTCCCGCTTGGAGCTGCCCTGCGCCGCCGTCCTGATTATAAATCCCACGTCCTTCGGCGGATTGCCCTCATCAAAAATCTTCCGCAACCTCGCCCGCTCCTGCTCATCCTCTATCTTGTGCGACACCCCCGACTTTTCCATCCACGGCATCATTACCAGGTATTTGCCGGGCAAAGCGAGATAGGTGCTCAGAGTCGGCCCCTTCGTATTAATGCCCTCTTTTGTAACCTGAACCACCACCGCGTCGCCCTTGTGCAGACATCCCTGAATGGGCCTTCGCTCTCTCAGAGACCTGCGCTTACCGATTTCTTCCGTTTCTATCGCCGCTCGCCCCGCAAAGTATCGCGGATGAAGGTCGCTTATATGAAGAAATCCGTTCTTGCCCACCCCGAAATCCACAAACGCCGCCTGTATCGCCGACTCAACGTTCACCACCCTGCCCTTGTATATATTGCCGACGTATCTCATTAAGCTGGCCCGCTCCACGTACAGCTCCTCAAGCACTCCATCCTCCATAACCGCCACCCGGCATTCTTCGCTTTCCGCCACGTTTATAAGCATCTCTCTTGCCATTTGTCTCTGTCTCGCACATCAAGTATTGTCAATGATAATTTTAACTCCGCGTCCACCGTTCAAGTCGCCCCATTGCACGCCCGTCCGCCTCACAGGCCCGGCCAAATCCTGCAACCCTAACTGCAACAAGCCAAGAATCTCATCTACCCGTATCGTGCCTGCCTGACTAACTTTGCAGTCAACAACAACGTCCCCTCCCTGCATGCTGATTGACCCCAAAAACGGCCTCACGTCAACCGTCTTCGCCCTCGAATCTTTGCCAATTCGTCTTTCTATCAAAACCTTCTCTTTTGCCAAAAGCTCCTCAATCCTTACCTTAATGCACTCATCCGCACACCCCGACCCCAACCTTACCAGATAGGTCGCTAAACTCGGCTCAGGCACGCTCTTCGCCTGGCTCATCTCCACTGAAACAATCTCAATACCTTCCGGCAGCTCTCGCTTCAGCGATTCCCCGTCAAGCCCCGCCTCGCCATCCTCAAGCCACAGACACAACATCTCATCATCCGATTCAACGCCCACGCTTCGCGGCAGCACTAAAGACAATCGCGGATGCGGATTAAAACCCTGACTATATGCTACTCTCACCCCCGCCCGCACACATGCACGCTGAAAGACCCGCATCGTCTCCGCGTGCGATAAATACCGCAAATCCCCGCGCACCTTGAATCGTATCACCGCCAACATCTGACTCACAATTCGCCGCGGCCCAATCCCTCCACCCAGCCACATCCGATGAATATCTTCGTTCAGAACGCCTCGGGCAGAATCTTTCGCGCCGCGTCACGCAGGAAACTGGAAATCTGCCTCTCCGAATTCATACCCAGCACTTTCCTGGCAACCTTGTTGCACTCCTCTATCGTAACAGAGCGAATAATCTGCTTTATCTCCGGTATCATCGGCGACGCAACCGAAAGCTTGCGCACCCCAAGCCCCAGCAACAGCATCACGGACTCCGGCTCCGACGCCATCTCCCCGCAGACATTGACATCCACCTGGGCCTTGTGCGCATCCTGAATCACCGTCCTGATAAGACGAAGAACCGCGGGGTCCACCGACGAATACAACGTCGAAACAAGCTCGTTACCCCTGTCCACCGCTAACGTATACTGCGTCAGGTCATTTGTCCCTATGCTGAAAAAGTCCACGTCTCTGGCCAGCATCGACGCCGTCAACGCCGCTGAAGGCGTCTCAATCATAATCCCAACCTCAATGTCCCGGTTATACCGTATCCTCTCCTCGTGTAAATCCTCCATCACGTCACCCAAAAGCATCTTCGCCTGCATCAGCTCCTGCAGATTCGTAATCAGCGGGAACATTATCTTCACCTGCCCGAGGACCGACGCCCGCATAATGGCCCGCAACTGCGTCTTGAACATCGTAAGGTTCTGCAAACAAAATCTTATCGAGCGCAATCCCAAAAACGGGTTCGGCTCACGCACGTAGCGTCTGCTCTGCGTGTATTTGTCAGCACCCAGGTCCACCGTCCTTATTATCACCGGCTTCGACTTGAAAACCCCAACCGTCCGCGCGTATGCCTCATAATGCTCCTGCTCCGTCGGCTCGGTGTCACGGTTCAAATACAAAAACTCCGTCCGGTACAATCCTATCCCCTCCCCGCCTCTTTGCAAAACGAGCTCCGCTTCGTCTGGAAACTCAATGTTGCCGAATAATGTCACCCGCACGCCGTCTCGCGTCTCGGCCCGCTTGCCGCGTATCGCATCCAGCCGATGCCCCAGCTCCGCAAACTCGACCGCGTACTCCAGGTACTGCTGAATCGTCGCATCATCCGGACTTACGATGACTATCCCCCGATTGCCGTCGATAATCACCGTGTCCCCTGCCGTAACGCTGTCCGTAATGTCCTCCAGCGCCACTACCGCCGGTATCCCCAGAGACCTCGCCACTATCGCCGTATGGCTCGTCCTGCCCCCGGCGCCGGTGGCTATGCCCTTGACGTACTCTTTATTGAATCCCGCCGTCTGCGTCGGGCTTAGCTCTCGCGCAACAATCACCGCCTCCTCGGTCAACTGCTGAATATCCTGCCTCTTGCCCCCAAGCAGATGCCTCAACACCCTCCGCTTCATATCGAATATATCCGCCGCCCGCTCCCTTATGTAAACGTCCTTTTCCTTCGTAAAGTGCGAGGCAATGTCCTGCAATGTCTTCGAAACGGCGAACTCGGCCGTAACCGACTCGTCGTGCACCAAATCGGTTATCTTCTTTCGCAGGCTCCTGTCACTCAAAAAACTCAAATGGACCGCGAAAATGTCCTTTATCTTCTCCTTCTGATCG
>CAYUIL010000201.1:0-3881 GCA_964444715.1 uncultured Pirellulales bacterium
CATCAAGCTTGCCGTCGAGCTCCGGTATCACCTGGCCAATTGCCTTGGCTGCGCCTGTTGTGGTCGGAATAATGTTCATCGCTGCTGCACGGGCACGGCGCAAATCCTTGTGTATCATATCCGCGACCTTCTGGTCGTTGGTGTATGCATGGATTGTCGTCATAAGCCCTCGCTCAATACCGAAGGTGTCGTTTAGCACCTTGGCCACGGGTGCCAGACAGTTGGTTGTGCAGCTTGCGTTTGAGACGCACTTGATATCTCTGGTCAGCATACTATCATTGACGCCCAACACTATGGTTGCGTCAATCTTGTCCTTAGCCGGTACAGTCAAAACCACTTTCTCGGCTCCCGCCTTGATATGGTCTCCGTAACCGCCCTTCGGTGATTCCTTTGTTCGGAAGATGCCCGTCGATTCCACGACGATTTTGACACCCATATCTTTCCATGGAAGCTCCGCGGGATTTTTCACACTGACGACCTTGACGCTGGTGCCGTTTATCACAAGCTCGGCATCTTTTGCCTCGACCGTCCCCGACCATCTGCCCATAACTGTGTCGTATTTGAACAGGTGCGCCAGCGATTTGGCGTCTGCCAAGTCGTTTATCGCTACCAGCTCCAGCTCGCCCTTTCTTTCGAAAATCAGCCGGGCAATTGCTCTGCCGATTCGGCCGAAACCATTGATTGCAACCTTTGTTGCCATTTCTAAATCTCCTTTCCGGCTACGGCTCGGCGTTCCTATTTTGCGGCTTGCATCCGCGCTGGCCTTCGCCGAGACGAGTTTCAACTAAAAAACGTGGTTCCAACTTACTTTTGTCGCACTGACGACAAACGAATGAAGCACTTTATTGGGCTTATGCCGGCTTGTCAAGACATATTGCGGGCAATCCGTTTGTTTTCGGAATTTGTCCGCCACAGGCGGGATGAAGTACAGGCCGAAGTCCGGCCCCCGCCCAGTGCTGGGTGGGGTCGGCCGGCGGTGTAAATTTGTGGCTGAGAGATGCTGCTTTGCCAAAAAAAAATTATGGATTGTCCCATATTATCACCGGTGCCAGCAGGCAGTTGGACAAGGCGCAAAAATCCTTCTGTTAGCCCTGTTTTTGTTCGGTTTTTGTTAGGGTTTTTCGGGGGGTGTTACCGATAGAATCTTTGCCGCAAAGACACAAAGGCACGAAGAAAAAGTTAAAAGAGAAAAAAGAAAAAAACTTAGTGTCTTCGTGGTGAAAAACAGGTGCGAAATGGAGCGTGAAATAATCACTAAAATTGGGCTCGTCTCGGCGAAGGCGCCGCTGTGGCTACAAAAGGAACAAGAACGCCGAGCCGTAGCCGGACCGGTATGCAGGTTCGGGCCGGGCGGCGATTATGTGTCGGTTTGGCCACCGGATTTAATGGACAACGCCGGCCAGGCCCGAGGCGTGATTGCCAGAGTTATGAGCGTCGCAGGCGGGCTTGTAGAAATACTGCGTGGTTCACGACGCCGTATTGAAGTAATCGGCCCAACTGAGATTAACGAGGGGACCACCGCTGAACAGGAAAGACAGTTATATGGGGCAAAAGACAGAAGAACCGCTTACGCCGCGGCAGGTTCAGTTGCTAAGCACCATCGCCGGTTTTCAGACCAGGCGTGGTTATTCGCCGACGATTGGCGAGCTGGCGGACCGGCTGGGCATAAGCCGCACAACCGCATTCGAGCACATCGAGCAGTTGCGAAAAAAGGGGCTTGTTTCAGGCCTGGCGGGCAGAGCACGCTCTTTGACGCCGAGCTCGAAAGCGCGAAGACTGCTTAAATATCTCGTCAACCGGCAACCGGAAGGCATCGAGGAATCGATTGGCGGAATCCCCCTTGTCGGCAGAGTCGCAGCAGGACTGCCTCTTGAGGCGGTTGAAAATAAAGACCGTCTGTCAATCAATTCCTTATTTGGGGCCGCCGCCGACGTATTCGCGCTGGAGGTCAGGGGAGACAGTATGACGGATGCGGATATCCACAACGGTGATTACGTCATCTGCAGGCGCACCCCCTCGGCCACGGACGGCCAATTAGTCGTCGCAATTGTCAATGACGAGAACGCAACCTTAAAAAGGTTCTACAAAGAGAAAACCCGCGCCCGTTTTCAGCCAGCAAACGACAACTACGAGCCGATTTATTCAAACAATTGTCAAATTCAGGGCGTAGTCATAGGTCTTGTAAGAAAGCTTTGAAATTTGATTTGAAAGCAGCTATATGGAAATGCGATTAAGATTTTTAGGCGCCGCTCAGAACGTTACGGGCTCTCGGCATCTCCTGGAGGTCAGTGGCACGGGCTTCCAGCCCGTGAATAACACGGCCAAGCCTGCCCTGAGCGAAGTCGAAGGGATGGCCGTGCCACTTCGGCTGCTTATCGACTGCGGGCTTTATCAGGAAAGACAGTTTAGGGCGAGAAACTGGGAGCCATTTGTGGTGCCGCCGGAGAGCATAAATGCCGTGCTGCTGACCCACGCGCATTTGGACCACTGCGGACTGCTGCCGAAACTTGTTCGCGAGGGATTCAAGGGAAAGATTTACTGCACGGCCGCCACGGCTGAAATATCGCGCATTATACTGCTGGATTCGGCCAAGCTGCAGGAAGAAGACGCCGAACATAAACGCAAGAGACACCAGCGAGAGAGGAGAACCGGGCCGTATCCGGAAGTCCCGCTTTACACGATAAAAGACGCCGAGGCGTGCTTCCCGCGCTTTGAGCCGGTCAAATACGGGCAAACGCTGAAGATTGCCAATGGGGTTGAGGTTACCTTTTGCGACGCCGGGCACGTGCTGGGCTCATCGATGATAAAAGTAGATGTTCGCTGGAACGGTGAGCAGCGCACTATCTTATTCTCGGGCGACATCGGCAGACCGGGCAGGCCCATTCTCCCTGACCCGAGCATACCCAAGGACGTTGATTACCTCATTATTGAATCAACATACGGCGACAGGGTGCATTGCGAGACCTGCGACGTGAAAAAGCAGATGGCCGAAGTCATAAACTCGACCAAAAGCAGGGGCGGCAATATCGTCGTCCCCTCGTTTGCGCTTGAGCGCTCGCAGGAGATTCTCTTTTATCTTGATGAGCTGCTGTTTGAAAACGCCATACCGCACCTGATAGTTTTCTTAGACAGCCCTATGGCGGCCAAGATTACCGAGATTTTCAAGCATCATCAGGAATTGTTTGACGATGAAGTCCGGCAAATGGTAGTCCAAGACCGTTCGCCATTTGAGCTGCCCGGATTGAAGGTTACCACGACAAGCGACGAATCGAAGGCAATCAATCACATAAGCGGCACCTGTTTGATTATCGCCGGCTCAGGTATGTGCACCGGCGGCAGAATCAAACATCATCTCGTCAATAACATCTCCAGAAAAGAAAGCACGATAATGTTCGTCGGCTACCAGGCGGTGGGGACATTGGGCAGGCAAATTGTGGACAGGGCGAAAGAGGTGAGAATCCTCGGCCAGAAATACAAAGTCAAAGCGAAGGTAGTGCAGATAAATGGCTTTTCGGCACACGCGGACAAAAACGAACTGCTGGCGTGGCTGGAGAAGTTCAAAGCGCCGCCCAGGCAAATCTTCCTTGTCCACGGCGAGCCGGAAAGCGCGCAGGCATTCGGCAGCTTTCTCACGGAAAAAACCGGCTGGAAAGTCACCATTCCGGAATACCAACAGGAGGTCGTCCTCAATGTTTAATATCTATTTTGGCGGGACGGAGAATCGCGAAGGCCAGGACCGCGAAAAGCACGACGGCTGATATGTACTTAACAACCGGCGGCAACATCCAGGTATGATGGGCCATATGCTCGACGGTAACACTGCTCACAATATAGTCGAGCAGTATGCCGCTTAGCAATGCGCAGCCAGCGACTGTGGCGAG
>CAYUIL010000202.1:0-3867 GCA_964444715.1 uncultured Pirellulales bacterium
TTTTGCCTTCGAGCACAGCTTGGCCTACGGAGCGGCTGGCGGGCAGTGTGAGCCGTTGTTGTTCGATAGTCCTAACCGGTGTGGATGGGAACAAGTCCATTATTCGCCGGGCCTCGGGGTCATCGGCGACTTTTTTCCAAAGCAGTATGGTGTCTGGTTTGAATTTGCGAGCGATATCCAAAAGTTATTCTCCAACCTGTCCGGCGTAGCGAAAGCGGAGTTGAAAACATTGTTATTTTAACGGAAAAAGGAGGAAATTAAAATGAGGAAAGCGAGAGTAATATTGGCGGTTGTATTGGTGGTGGGTGGTTCGACGTTGCTCACCACAGGCGGTTGCGGGCAGATACGGTTTGCGCCGAATGAGACGCAGAAGCAAAATGCCTGGGTGCATAATCAGACGGCGGCGATAGCGGCGAGTCAGGCACAGGCGGAGCAATCCTCGGAGAAATTGCGGGAGCTGACGGAACTGTCGGAGGTGCAAAGCAGGGCGTTTGTGGCGTATTGCGGACTGCCCGATGAGTTTCCAAAGGCCGATACGGCTGAAGACGTATTGAGCGAGTCGAATCGACAGTTGGCAACGACGGCGATAAAGCAGGCGGGCGACAGGCCTGACGCCTGGAGCGTGGCGGATTCGGCTTTGGAATTGGGTATTGCGGTGGCGGGTCTTTTCGGCGGCCTTTACGCGACGAGAATCGCAAGGTTCCTGCAACAGGCAAAGGCCAAATCCAATGCGCTAAAAGAGATTGTCCTGGCCAACGAGATTTTCAAGAAGACCAATCCGCGGTCGGCGGACGCGTTCAAGGACGCACAGAGAAACCAGTCGCCGCTGACACGGCAACTTGTTGCCGAGAACAAAGCTTAAAGTTTCAACCGCAGAACTCAGGGATGGCTTTATGAGAATGAAGGATTCGTTTTACTATGAGCCGGACAAGCTGGCGGAACGGTTTTTGGAAGAGCTTTACGTCTGGCATCCGCAGTTAGACGGCCCGCCTGAGCAATACCTGGACATAAAGCAGGCGGACTGGACGCTGCGATGGTGGCGGGGCGGGTTTTATCAGTGGCACAAGGGGCGATATGTGCCGGTTGACGACGGGGAGATGTCGGTGCTGGTGGTTAATTATCTGCAGGGATTAAACAGGCCGACGTTCGGCTACGAGCCGCCGGACCCGCCGATAAAGATAACGCAGACGCTGGTGAGAAATATCCTGCTGAATGCGTCGGGTGTCGATGGCGTATATCTGCCGGACTGGAGGGAACTGAACGGCTGGACAGACGTTGACCAATCGGGTGGCGACAAAGCGGGAATAATCACAATATCGTTTCTTAACGGCTTAGCGATGTTCGATAACTCGGGTGAGAAAGCCGTGTTCGTGGAGCATACGCCGAAGTATTTTTCGTTGGTGAGATTGCCATATAATTATGACTCGGACGCCCAATGCCTACGGTGGCGAGAGTTTCTTAGTGACGTGATGGAAGGCGACGACGAGCGTATTGAATTGCTGCAGCAGTGGACGGGGTATCTGCTGACAAACATGCTGAAGCACCAAAAGTTCCTGCTGATAGCAGGCGAGGGCGGCAACGGCAAGACGGTGTTTGCGACGATTTTGGAGAAAATGGTCGGCGAGGAGAACGTCAGCCATATACCGCTGTGCTGTTTCGGCGACAGGTTCGCGCTGCATCATTCGCTGGGCAAGATGCTCAACTCGACGAGCGAGAGCAGCCACGGCCTAAGTGAGCTTTGCGAGACGATGCTGAAAAGCTACACAAGCGGCGACAGGATGACCTTCGAGCGGAAATACCGTGAGCCGGTAAGCGCACACCCGACCGCCAGGGTGATGATAAGCACAAATCAACTGCCGAACTTCACCGATAAGAGCAACGGGATATGGCGGCGGATGCTGTTTGTGCCTTTTGATAAGTGCGTGCCGATTGATGAGCAGAACCCCGAGTTGGTCGAAGAGCTTTCAAAGGAATTGCCCGGCATATTCAACTGGGCGTATGATGGTTTGAGAAAACTCACCGCGGAAGGAAGGTTTATCGAGCCGGCCCGGTGCAAAGAGGCGATTGGCGAATATCGTCGGGACACAAATCCGGCGAGAGTTTTCCTTGAAGAAAATTACATTGAGGAATGGCAATTTGAGACAGAAAGACGCGGGCAAGATGCCCGCGACACTTGTATTCCTTGCGGCGAGGTGTATCAGTCGTATGTCGCCTGGTGCGCTCAAAACGGCTACCACCCTTTGAACAGCTCCAACTTGGGCAAAGAAGTCAAACGAACGTTTCCAACTACTGAGCGAAGACAGAAAAGGATGGGCGTAAGATTAATCAAAATATATCTTGGTTTGGCTATTAGAGAGGGCTCTGAAGCGGTAACGGATAGCCTGGCGCAATACAGTTGTAGCCATTGAAACCGTCAATTTATAACTGTTGTTTGTATTAGAGAAAGGATTGTAATAAAAGAGTAGGAATTTGCTGGCATCAGTGGTTACGGCAGTCGTGACTAGGTAACAGGGCCAGTGGAGACATCTACATTTTTGGTTCTGTTAACAGTGGCTTTTTCCAGATATTTGCAGCGGCTATCGCATATAACTCCAATACTTATTAATAGCAAAAGATAAATTATTCTTTCCGATTTCATTCTTTCGATAATGTCGTTTGCCCATTGACTAAAATGTTCATCGGGCACTCCTTTTTTTCTAGCCATACTTCGTATCTCTTTTGTTGGCCCTCCTGCAACCGATATTGCTCTTAAATCTAAACTTATATCCATAACAAGAAGTAAGCATAAAACTAAGGATGGAAAAGTCAGAAAGGTAAGTTTAAATCGAAGTAATCGTGCATTGGGCTTTCTAAGGTATTTCCATGCAAGGTATCCGAAAATCGGAGATAACAGTATGAGCAGTAATAATGAAACAATAATCGTGAAATCGAGTAACTCTTTATATACCCAAAATCCCCATAGAATCCCGACCAGTATTGCAAATTCAGCGATCACGCCGGCAACGCTATTAAAATTGTTTATAGTTCTCTTCATGACTGCCGTAATCATAGCAGATTTGCGGGGAAAGGTAAGGGGTTTGGTGCTGCCGTAGTCCGTTGCGGGCCGCTGTTTCGTCTTATCCGTTTTGTCCAACAGAATCTCTTTGCCGGGATTCTTCTACCAGTTTTGTCAGAAGAGTCAGGGCCTGCTCGTAAACTTCCGGGCTTGCGACAACAATCTCGTAAATCTGGGGGGAAGTTAAATTCTGCCTCACTCCTGCGTTCTTGTCCTCGCTTATTTTTCTAAGCCCGAGATTCCATATTTCCCTGAATCTCTGTGCATAGCTTTCTTTTATTCCTCTGCCTAAATCCTGGTTTTTCGTCCATTCCGGGATTGCTTCGATATAACAGGATTTCTTGGTGTTTTTCTTGCCTAAATCCCAGATGAAATCCTTAATGGCTCCCAACTGGCATGCTATAAAATCATCAGGGAAGGCCCTCATTGCGGCGTATTTCATTGGGCAAACCCCGGCGTAGTTTTTTCCGCACGCGTATTCAATACTTACTCTGTGGGCATGGCTTTGAGGAACGGGAAGGTCGAGAACCTTTATTTTCCTTTGCTCGGCGCTGAAAATCTCCTCAAAAATACAGTAATCACATCCCTCAGAGCGGCCAATCAAATCTTCTTTTGAGCCGTTTAATTCAACTTTCATATTACTTATCCGGGATTTCCCATATAACTATCGTGTATTCCTGCTCAGCTAAGCCGCTAAGTCCGATTTCCTGTAGAATATCAAATCTCTCCTGAAAAATCAAGGGATTTAACTTTATTCGGCCTCCTGAATGGCGGGATGAGAGCAGATTTGCGGGGGAAGGGGGCGGGGGGGT